>JAJPHJ010000119.1 GCA_021325335.1 Pseudomonadota bacterium
CGCGGCAGCTCGCTCTTCGTCGGATTCACCAATGCGGTCGAGCGAGAGTTCTTCGAAGCGCTGCTCACCGTCGCAAGCGTCGGGCCGAAGACGGCCGTCAAAGCATTTTCTTTGCCGATGGCGCAGATCGCGCGGTTCATCGACGCAGGCGATCAAGCGGCGCTGCGACGACTGCCGGGTATCGGCGGCCAAAAAGCCAAAGACATCATCGCGAAGCTGCAAGGCAAGGTGGCGCGCTTCGGTCTGATCCAAGGCGAGACGGAAGCCCGGGCGACGGAAGCGACGCCGGACTTCGTCGCGGAGGCGGTGGAAGTGCTGCTCCAGCTGCAGTACCGCCGGACCGAAGCCGACCGCATGGCCAAAGAAGCGCTGGCACACGGGGGCGGAATTTCGACGGCGGAAGAGCTGTTGACGGAGATCTACCGCCGCCAACAGCCCAAGCGCGCGGCGCGCGAGAACGGGAGGACGGACTAAGTGCCGAGGAAGCCCACGATCCGAGGAGAGGACGACGCGAACGCGCGACCGGCCGATGCGGTCGAAGAGCGGCCTCGACATCCCATCGTCGATGCGAGCGAAAGCATCGAAGACGAGATCATCACCGTCACCTTGCGGCCGACGCGCTTCGATCGCTACGTCGGGCAAAAGGACGTCGTCGAAAACCTCAAGATCTCGATCGAGGCCGCCAAGCGGCGCGGCGAGCCGATCGACCACATCCTCCTGCACGGCCCGCCCGGACTCGGAAAGACCACGCTCGCCAACATCATCGCGCGCGACATGGAGGCGACCTTCCGGCAGGCTTCCGGTCCGACGCTGGAGCGACCGGGCGATTTGGTCGGCATCCTCACGAACCTCGAACGCGGCGACGTGCTCTTCATCGATGAGGTGCATCGGCTCAGCCGCGTCGTCGAGGAGTTCTTGTATCCGGCCATGGAGGATTTCGCGATCGACTTCATGGTGGACAAAGGCGCCTACGCCAAAACGATCAAGATCAATCTCAAGCACTTCACGCTCATCGGCGCGACGACGCGGCCCGGCATGCTGACCGCGCCCTTGCGCGAGCGTTTCGGGATCGTCCATCGTCTCGAATACTATGGCGTCGACGACCTCCGTGCCATCGTGCAACATTCCGCGTCGGTCTTGGGCGTCCACATCGATGAAGCCGGAGCCAAGGAGATCGCGGCGCGCGCGCGCGGCACGCCGCGGATCGCCAACCGGCTTTTGCGCCGCGTCCGCGATTTCGCCGAGGTGCGATCGGCCGGGAAGATCGATCGCGAAGTGGCTGAGGCCGCGCTTGAACTCGAACGCATCGACCTCTTGGGCCTCGATCCGCTCGATCGCGCGTTCTTGCGGGTCCTCGTCGAACAATATTCCGGTGGCCCCGTCGGCATCGCTGCGCTCGCGGCAAGCCTTAATGAGGACGAGGGGACGCTCGTCGACGTCGTCGAGCCCTTCCTGATCCAGATCGGATTTGTGGCGCGCACTGCCGCAGGACGCCGCGTCACTCCCAAAGCGCGCGCTTACCTCGGCAAGCCCTCCGTAGACGAACATCCCCGTCTCCTGTGAGGCGCGTCGCGGCTTGGGCGCTCTGCTGCGCGTGCGTGCTCGCAGGCTTGCGGCCCGCGCAGGCGCAGACCAATCTGCGCATCCTGTTGCTGCGCCACCAGTTCCAGGCCGTCGTCGCGTCGGCCGGCGGTCTTATCGTCCGCCCCTATCAGACAGGCTCCGTGCCGCTTTTGACGCCCGACATCACCACCGTCATCGACGTGCGCCCAAATGCCGGTGGCCTGCTCCTCGCGGGGAGCGTCCAAACCCAAGCCCAGGTGCTCGTCTCGCCCCTCTCGGACGTCCCTTTGACCCTGGATGGACAGGAGTACCGCGGCAGTATGCTCCTCGTCCGCGATAGCGACAACTCGCTTCGGGTCATCGACGTGGTGGAGCTCGAACAGTATCTGTACAGCGTCGTCGGCAGCGAGGTCGCGCAGAGCACTCCGCCGTCCGCTTTGCAGGCACAAGCCGTGGTGGCTCGCACGTACGCAGTCGCACATCTCGGCGCGCACGAGGATCTCGGCTTCGATCTGCGCGCGGGCGACGCCGATCAGGCCTATAACGGCGTTGTTGCCGAGTCGGACCCTGTCGTGAACGCGGTTGACGCCACTCGAGGCGTGGTCATGCTCTACGGCAATCATCTTGCAGATGCATATTACTCCGCCTGCGATGGCGGCTTCACGTCGGACGGGCACGAGCTCGACGATCCGCAGCCGTATCTGCAGGCCGTGCGCGATCCGTATTGCCCGTTTTCGCCGTACATGACGTGGAATGCGGACATCGCGGTCCCAGCGCTGCTCGCAGCGCTGCAAGCCTCGGGCGATCTACCGGCCGACGTCTCCGCGAGCGACCTCAAAGACGTTCGCGCCGGCCCCGCTGACAATTCCGGCCGGCTGCTCTCCGTGCAGCTTGTCGCCGGCCGGCGGGTGTTCTCCGTGCGCGCCAAAGCGTTCCGGTTCGCCGCCGGCACGCGGCTCGTGAAAAGCACGAAAATCCGCGAACTCAGCTACGATGGCGCGCTCGTGCACGTGTCCGGCGCAGGATTCGGCCACGGCGTGGGCATGTGCCAGCTCGGAGCGGCCGGCATGGCGCAATCGGGCTTGGGCGTCTACGCCATTTTGAACTTCTACTATCAAGGTGCGATCTTGACGCAACTCGCCTCCTACCAGCGCCGCATCACGGCCCAAGCGCAAAAAACGCGCATCGCCAGCCGCCGCTGAACCCCGTGGAGCCGCGCGATCCGTTCGCAACCGCGACGTACGACTACGAGTTGCCGCCTGAGCTCATCGCGCAGTCACCCGCCGCTCGCCGCGATGAGGCGCGGCTGCTCGTGGTCGAAGGGCACGGCGAGCTTCGGCATCGACGATTTTCCGATCTACCGCGGCTGCTCTCTCGCGGCGACGTGATCGTCGCAAACGACACGCGCGTGCTGCGCGCACGGTTTCGCCCGAAACGCAAGCGCGGCGGCGCAGCCCAAGTGCTGCTCCTCCATCCAGCGCAAGCGCCCGGTTCGTGGCTGGCGATGGCGCGCCCCGGCAGGCGGGTCAGGCCGGGCGACCGCCTTACGTTGGAAGACGGCATCGGCATCGAGATCCTCGATTGGGCGCCGGGCGGCGACCGCATCGTCCGCTTTTTCGGCATCGAGGCTGAGGAGGCGATGGAGCGTTTCGGCGAGACGCCGCTGCCGCCTTACATCCGCGCGGCACCGCCGGATGCAGCCGAACGGTATCAGACGGTGTATGCAAAGCGGCTGGGTTCCGTCGCGGCTCCCACCGCCGGGTTGCATTTTACGCAGGCCCTCATCGCGGCGCTGCGCGCTGACGGCGTCGCGTGGACCACGATCACACTCGATGTGGGAGCTGGTACCTTTCGGCCGGTGAGCGAGGTCGATATCCGCCACCATTTCATGCATGCCGAACGATACGCTATCGGCGAGGATGCAGCGGCGGCGATAGCGCGAGCGCGGATCGAGGGCCACAGGGTCGTGGCGGTCGGAACGACGACGCTGCGCGCCCTGGAGGATGCGCGTCGAAGCTCGGCTGACGGCCTTATCCATGCAGGCGAGCGCTGGACGTCGCTTTTTCTGCACCCGCCCGAGCCTGTCGGCGCCGCGGACGCGCTCATCACCAATTTCCATCTACCGCGCTCGACGTTGCTCATGCTCGCATGCGCATTTGCAGGCACGGACAACGTCCTGGGGGCCTATCGGGAAGCGGTGCGCGAGCGTTACCGGTTCTACTCGTTCGGCGACGCCATGTTCTTAGAAAATACGTCGGCTTGCTAGAGAGGAGAAGCGACCGGCCCGCGCCGCAACCATCCCCGTGGGCGCGCGGTTCTTCATCGCTTGCACCCCTCGTACGGGCAATACGTGGGTGCGTAAACTCCTGGCCGGAAATCTCGATCTCGTCGAACATCCCATCCACACGCTTGATGAAGTGGACTGGAACGCGCTCGAGCCACGCTGCGTGGTCGCGATCCACATCTACCCGGCGCCGGAGCTCCTCGCGTCCTTGGCGCAGCGCGGGTTTGCGATCATGACCACGGTCCGCCACCCCATGGACGTCCTCATCTCGATCTTGGCCTACACCCAATATCAGCGCAAGACCAAACGCTGGGTCGCCGGAGCGGGCGGTGACGAATCATCGCTCTTCGGCGCGACGCCGCTCGACCGCGCCTTCCTCGACTACGCGACGAGCGAACGAGCCGCGGTACTCTTCGGCGTCAGCGTCGCCTGGCTGCCCTACGCGAACGCGGTCGTCCGGTACGAATCGCTTGTCGCCGACCCGCCGGGCTATTTGGAGGAACTCTTTCGCGCGCTTGGCGTCTCGCCCGCGCATCCGGTCCAAGACGTCGTCGCGCAGAACACGATCGAACGGTTGAAGACGATCCACACCGACAACAGCCATCACTTCTGGCGCGGTGAGCTCGGCATCTGGCGCCGGCTCGTGCCGGGCGACATCGCGCAAGCGATCGCGGATCGCCATCGCGAGGTCTTCGAGCGGTTGGGGTACGCGTGCGATAGCGATCCTCGCCTCACACGGGAACAGGCGCGGGAGAATTGGGCCGCATTACAGGTGGCCCCGAGCGCGGCGCCGCCCGAATCCCGACGCTCCCGGTTCTCGCTGTTCAAGCGCTGAAGCTTAGCCCTCCACCCGCACCGTTTGGAAGTCGGTATACCAGACGAGGCCGGAGCCGCCCGCGCCCCGCCTGCGCACGTGCCTGCGAGCGGTGAAGTCCACCTCGACGCCGGCCGAACCTGCAGCTTTGCTATGCGTCGCGGCGAGGCGCGCCGCTTCTTTGATCTGGCGCTCCCCCAGCGTCGCCCCCGGGGTCTTGACGATTACATGCGCGCCGGGAACGCCGCGAGCGTGAAACCAGAGGTCGTTCGGACCGGCGACCGTGAACGTGAGCCGCTCGTTGTCTTTGGGGGAACGTCCGACATAGGCGATCGCTCCGTCGCCAAGCTCGATCGGCCGTTCGCGCGAGCTTGAGCGCCGAGCTTTCTTCTGGCGTTTGCGCAGGCCGATCGCTTCGGCGATCTCCGCGACTATGGCGGTTCGCTGCTGCGGGTCGAGATCCGTACGATCGAGTTCCCACGCGAGCTGCTCCCACTGCTCGCGGTTGGCGCGCAAGGTCTCCAGACGCGCGCGCATGGCGGCGGCGCCGGTCCGAGCTTTCTTGTACTTGCGGAAATACAGCGCGGCGTTCTGCTTTGGGGTGAGCGTTGGATCGAGTTCGATCGCGATGCCCGCGGGCGTCGTGAAGCGCTCGGCGCCGGGCTCGATCTCGGCGAGATACGTGTAGATCGCCTCGCCGGACTCGCGCAGCGCCTCGCGGTCGGCAGTATCGAGCGCCGACGATAGACGAGATGCCTCCGCATCGCCGCGGGAGAGCAGTGTCGCCAGCCGTTTCTTCACCATGGCTGTGGAAGCCGCTTCAGCCGGCTTCGGCTCGTGCGCGAGCGCGGCCGCGCACCACGCGTTCAACGACGGTCCGGTCGAGGGCAGGCCTGCAGGCCAGTGCAGCTCGACGAGGTGACACGCGACGAGTTCGTCTCCGTCATGCCAGGCGAAGACCGGCCCCATGCGAGCGAGGGCCGCCTCTACCTCCGCGCGCAGCTGTATCCATGCGGCGAGCGCGGCGTGCGCCGGTTCCGGTGACTGCGATTGCGCAACGCGATGGAGAACTTCGCGGACGAGCAACGGCGTGCAAGACGGATCGTATCCAGACAACGCACGCTCCCAGCCTCGCAAGTCGGTTGGCGCGAGCTCGCGTGCGCTGACGATGAATTGCGCCCGGTCGAGCGTGGCACGCCGTGGAGGAGGCGGCTCGTAGACGCTTGCGACCGCCACGCTGCGCTGCGCTCCGGCTGCGAATCGCTTATGCGCGGCGACGATCGCCCATTGCTCTTCGTCGCCCGACCGCCGCAGCACGAGCGCGTTCGCCTTGCGCGGCTGCAGCTCGAACACGAGCCGGCTTTGTGAAGGCACGCCAAAAGCCGAGCGTGAACTCACGTCCGCGACGATCACGCGGTCCTGAGGGATCGCTGTGACGCTTTGGAAGGTCGCCCCGCGCAGGAGCGCCGCGACGTCGCCGAGCCAGCCGGCCACATGCGCGTCTTTCGGCCGTGCGCATCCGTACGTCGCGAGCAGCGGTGAAGACGAATCGAGCCGAGCGTGCAAGGCGAGCTCGTCTCCGCGCCGATAACAGAAGAAGACGACGGCCTGCGGTTGCGCTTCGATCGACTGGATCCGCGCACCGCGCAGCGCCTCGTCAAGCTCCTTCGCCAGCCGGGCGACGAGCCACGAATCAAGCTTCATGCGCGGCCGAAGAACAAGGAGACGAGATCATCGCAGGGTCCATCCGTAGAAGCGTGCTGCTCGTCCTCTCCGGCCCCTCCGGCGCCGGGAAGGATACCGTCATCGACCGCTTGCGCGAGCTCGAGCCGGGCCTTGCGTACAGCGTCTCGGTCACCACGCGAGCGCCCCGGCCCGGGGAAATCGATGGAGTCCAGTATCGTTTCACGAATCGGGACGAGTTCTCGAAGTTGGCCGCCGGCGGCTTTTTTCTGGAGACTCGCGAGTACGCCGGCAACCTTTATGGAACACCGCGGGGTTTTGTCGAAGAGGCGTTGTGCCGGTGCGAGGACTTGATCCTCAAGCCTGAGGTCAACGGTGCTCGGGCCGTAAAGCGGCTGTTCCCCCAAGCCGTGCTGGTCTTTTTGACCGTGCCCTCGGAGAGTGATCTAGCATCGCGTCTCGCCCAGCGACAAGCTGACGATCAAAAGGACATCGACGCGCGGCTTTCGATCGCGCGGCAAGAAGAAGAGGCGCTCCCGGAGTTCGACTACCGGATCGTCAACGGCGATCTCGAGTCCGCCGTCCGTGACCTCCGTGCGATCTTGACGGCAGAACGTCTCAAGGTCGGGCGTCTGTTGGGTCGAAGCGGTTTGGGCTAGCGTATGTGTGGAATCGTCGGGTATGTGGGGCCTCGGGACGTCGTGTCCGTCTTGCTGGACGGGTTGCGCCGGCTTGAGTATCGCGGGTACGATTCCGCCGGGGTTGCCGTCGTGGATGGCGGCCGGGTCCTTGGCAGCAAGCGTGTCGGCAAACTGGCGAACCTCGAGCACGTCTTGGAAACCAATCCGCTGCACGGTTCGGCAGGCATCGGCCACACGCGCTGGGCGACTCACGGCCGGCCATCCGACCAGAACGCGCATCCACACTTGGACTGCGACGGGCGCATCGCGGTCATCCACAACGGGATCATCGAGAATCACGCCGGGTTGCGAGCAGAGCTGATCGCGAAAGGACATCGCTTTGCAAGCGAGACCGACACGGAAGTGGTCGCGCACCTGCTCGAAGAGTTCTACAAGGGCGATCTCGTGACCGCAGTCAGAGAGACGCTCGCGCGCGTTTCGGGCGCATATGCGCTCGGCGTGCTGTGCGCCGACGCACCGGAACAGCTCGTCTTCGCCCGCAACGGCGCCTCGCCGCTCATCATCGGTCTCGGCGAGGGCGAGACCTTCGTCGCGTCCGACATCCCCGCGATCCTGAATTACACGCGGCGCGAGCTCATCGTGCAAGAAGGCGAGGTGGTCGTCGTCACCCGCAATGGGGCCAAGATCTCCACCTTCGGCGGACAGCATATCGACCGCGAGATCACGCAGATCAATTGGGATGTGGGGTCGGCGGAAAAGGGCGGCTTCAAGCATTTTATGCTCAAGGAGATCTACGAGCAGCCCAAGGTGGTCAAAGACACCCTCGTCGGACGGATCACAGAACAGGGCGGCGTCAATCTAGCCGAGCTGCAGCTCTCCGACGAACACCTGCGCGGCGTCGAGAAGGTCACGATGTTCGCCTGCGGCTCGGCGTTTTACGCCGCGGCCTATGGCATGTACCTCATCCGTCAGCTCGCGCGTCTTCCCGTCGAGCTCGAGCTCGCCTCCGAGTTTCGCTATTCAGACCCAGTCGTCGACAAACGCACGCTGGCCGTCGCCGTCTCCCAAAGCGGCGAGACCGCCGACACGCTCGAGGCCGTCCGTGTCGCCAAAGCAGGCCACGCGACGCTGCTCGCGGTGACCAACGTGGTCGGATCCGCGCTCGCACGCGCGGCCGATGCGACGCTCTTCATGCAAGCGGGTCCGGAGATCGGCGTCGCTGCGACCAAGACTTTCACCGCGCAGTGCGTCGACATGGCGCTGCTCGCCATCCACCTAGCGCGCGTGCGCGGCGCCACAGACGAGGCGCTGTTGCTCGAGCTCGGACGCGCGCTGCGCGATCTCCCCGCGCTCGTCGACCAAGCCCTCAACGCCGACGAGGAGGTGGCGCCGGTCGCGCGTCGGATCGCCGACGCCAAGACCATGCTCTACATCGGGCGCCACGTCAATTTCCCGATCGCGCTCGAAGGCGCGCTCAAGCTCAAAGAGATCTCATACATCCACGCCGAGGGCTATGCCGCCGGAGAGATGAAGCACGGGCCGATCGCGCTGCTCGATGACAAGGTGCCGGTCGTCGTGCTCGCCACGCGCGGGCCCGTGCAAGAGAAGATCCTCTCCAACATGGCCGAGGCCAAGGCGCGCGATAGCCGCATCATCGCGGTCGCCAACCCGCATGACGACGCGGCGATCGAGCACGCAGATGTCGTGTTCACCGTCCCGTCGACCCATCACCTCATCCAGCCGATCGTCAACGTCGTGCCGCTCTACCTCTTGGCCTATCACATCGCGGACCGTAAGGGTTGCGATGTCGACCAACCGCGAAATCTCGCCAAAACCGTCACGGTTGAGTGATGGCGACGTCGGCAGGCCGTACTGACGGACGGGCTGACGATGCGTTGCGCCCGCTCACCTTCGTGCCGGGCTACCTGCGCTTTGCTGAAGGCTCCGTGCTCGTCGAAGCCGGCTACACGAAAGTCATCTGCGCCGCGACCGTCGACGATAAGGTCCCGCCTTTTCTCAAAGGCAAGGGCAGCGGCTGGATCACGGCTGAATATTCGCTCCTGCCTCGTTCGACGTCGGAGCGCACCCCGCGCGAGGCGGCAGCGGGGAAGATCGGCGGGCGCACGCACGAGATCCAGCGGCTGATCGGACGCAGCCTGCGCTCGGTCGTGGACTTGCGCGCCTTGGGCGAGCGCACGATCTGGCTGGACTGCGACGTCATCCAAGCCGATGGAGGAACGCGCACCACCGCGATCAACGGTGCGTTCGTCGCGATGTGCCTGGCCCTGTCGCAGCTGCGCGAAAAAGGCACGCTGCGCGGTTGGCCCGTCATCGATTGGCTTGCCGCGACGTCCGTGGGCATCGTGGCGGACCACATCATGCTCGATCTGTGCTACGAGGAGGATGCGAAGGCGCAAGTCGACATGAACGTCGTCATGACGGGCGAGGGGAAATACGTCGAGCTGCAAGGGACGGCCGAGGGCGTTCCTTTCTCGCGCGCTGATCTTGACCGCCTTCTCGCGCTCGCGGCGAGCGGCATCGAGCGCATCACAGCGGCCCAGCGGCAGGTGCTCGCGTCGTCTGCCGTGCCTTCGTTCGGCCGCCGGCCGTCTGCCCCAAAGGCTGGCGGCAGCGTTTAGATGAATCAGACCGAGTTGCTGGCCCTCGTCGATCAATACCATATCACCGACAAGCGGCTGCTGCGCGCCCGGGCGGAGCTCGCCCGGTCGCCCAACGAGCAGACCGAGCGCGAGTTTCGCAAGCAGGCGCTGCGCTATTTCTCCAGTCTGGCGCACGAAGCGCGCGCGCATCTCGCGCAAGTCGACCGGCGTTTGGACGACGTGTACCAGCGGCAATACAACTTGCACGCGGAGCGAGCGGTGGCAGAGCGCAGACTGCAGGGCGCGCTCGAACTCACCCGCGCGCTTGAGGACAAAGCCTAGCCGTGTACCGCGCGTCCATGTACCTGCGCACGCTGCCGGAGACGTTCCCGCTCTCGCGCCGGTTCTTCGAATACGCAGGCGGCGTGACGCTGCTCTTCGTCGACGCCTTGCGCTACATCGTGGCGCTTCGATTCCGCCCGCGCGAGGTCGTTCGCCAAGCAAGCTTCTTGATCGTCGCCTCGTTGCCGATCATCTTGCTCACCTCGGGGTTCACGGGCTTCGTCATCGCGCTCGAGACCGCCGCATCGGCCCAGCAATACGGCTTGGGAAACATCATCGGCGGCAGTGTGGCGTTCGGCGTGGTTCGCGAGCTGGGTCCGTTGCTGACCGCGGTGGTCGTCGCGGGCCGGGCCGGGGCAGCCATCACCGCGCAATTGGGATCGATGGTCGTCACCGAGCAGATCGAGGCATACCAATCGATGGGAACGAGTCCCACGCGCGTCCTCGTCGTCCCTCGCTTTCTCGCCTGCATCATCGGGCTGCCCATGCTCACAGTGTTCGCAGACATGATCGCGGTCTGGGGCGGTTACTACATGGCCTACCTGCAGATCCATATGCCGGCAAGCATCTACTGGAATTCAGCCCGGCAGTTCATCGATTTCACCGACTTCGAAAAGGGATTGCTCAAGGCAGCGGTCTTCGGAATGATCATCTCGATGATCGCGTGTTACGAAGGCCTGCGCACGCAGGGCGGCGCCGAAGGCGTGGGGCGGGTCACGACCCAGGCGGTCGTCACCTCGATCATCCTCATCTTCGCGTTTAACTTCGCGCTCTCGTTCGTGCTCTTCCGATGATCGCTCGCCCAGAGGCCAAAGTCATCCCGGAACCCGTCACCCCGGCGGAAGACGTCGCGGTCAGCCTTCAGCATATCTATCTCAACTTCGGGCCGAAGATCGTCCTTTCGGACCTGTCGCTTGACTTCAAGCGCGGCGAGGTGACCACGGTCATCGGCCTTTCCGGCGCCGGGAAGTCGACGATCTTGCGCGTGATCGATGGACTGCGCCGCCCCGACGCCGGATATGTCTTCGTCAACGGCGAGAATATCGTCGACATGAACGAACGCCAGCTCAACCTCGTCCGCGAGAAGATGGGCTTTGCCTTCCAAGCGGCGGCGCTCTTCGACTCTCTTACGGTATCACAAAACGTCAGCTTCCCGCTGTACGAGCACACGACCATGACGCGAGCGCAGATCGAGGAACGGGTCGACAACACGCTCGAGGCGCTCGGGCTCAGCGACGTGGCGGAACGCCTTCCAGCCGAACTCTCGGGCGGCATGCAGAAGCGGGTGGGATTCGCCCGCGCAATCGTGAATGACCCGCAAATTGTCCTTTTCGACGAACCGACGACGGGCCTCGA
>JAJPHJ010000013.1 GCA_021325335.1 Pseudomonadota bacterium
TGGGCGCGCTGTTCCGCTACTACACCGAAACGAAACAGAACACCAATCTCGTTATCACGGTGACGCCGCACGTGGTCCCCGCCCCTGTGGCGCAGTCCGTCACCGGCGTTCCCGGTTCGACGCACTAACCTCCACTCGAAATAAAGGAAACCCCATGCGTCGCTTTGCCCTGCCTTTCGTCGCGTCGCTGTCGCTGGTGCTCGCCGGCTGCAACAACCATTCGATGTCGCTCGATCTCACGCCCAATCCGCTCGTCGTCGGCGTGCTCGATACGCAAGCCACGGTTCACGCCCACGCCGTCGCGCGGGGCTTCGGCAAGATCCCGATCGGCTCGCTGCAGTTCGCCGTCTACAACGCGGCTGACACTGAGCTCGCGAGCCAGACGCAAGCGGTCGACCAGAGCGTGCCCACGTCGCCGCTCGGCATTGTTGTCGACAAAGACTTCACGTTTCCGATCAACGGCGCAATCGTTGCGCTGAGCGGCATGAAGTACATCATGGTGCGCGTACTCGGACCTGGTGGCGACGTGATCGCGGCGCGCCGTTTGGACGTCGTGGTGCACGTGCTCAAGGATCTTCCGATCCCACCGGTCGTGAAGCCGACAACAACGCCGTCGCATTAAATGGAGCGCCCGCGAATTTTTTCGCGGGTCCAAGGAATGTAGCGCCCGCGAATTTTTTCGCGGCTCCAGAGAATGTAGCGCCCGCGAATTTATTCGCGGGCTTTTGTCCACCAGGTTCACCCCGCTAAGAGACGAACGTGTCGGTACATGGCCAGCGGACGGCGACGTTCCGGGAACCGGCGGTCGCGCACCCGTGCTCGCAGCCGGATCGGCACGTTGTTACTCCTCCTATTCGTGCTGTTGGCGATCGTCTTGTTCGTGGCCACTATCCAGCGCCAGATGCATGGCTACTTCACGGTCCCGACAGGCCCGAAAAGCCCAGTCCCGACCCCACAAATCACCGCGGCGCCTCCTTCGGGCGCGCCTATTCCGCAAGAATCCGTGCCGGTCGCCGCCACAGGCCCCCGAGTCGCCATCATCATCGATGATTGCGGCTACAATCTGGCGCGCTGCGAGCAGTTTCTCGATCTTCCCATTCCGCTCACGCTTTCGATCCTCCCCATGACGCCGCACGCGAAACAACTCGAAGCCGATGCGCTGGCGGCAGGCAAATCAGTGATGCTCCACCTCCCCATGGAGGCGGAAGCTGCGACCGAGCGCCCCGGCCCGGGGGCTATTCTCACCACAATGTCCGACGAGCAGGTGCGAGCGCAAGTGGAGAGCGACATCGACTCAGTCCCAAACATCCCCGGCGCGAACAACCACATGGGCAGCAAAGCGACGAGCGATCCGCGGGTGATGCGTGACGTGCTCGAAGTTTTCCGCGACCACCATTTGTTCTTCATCGATTCGATGACGAGCTACACGACGGTCGGGGCAACGACAGCACACGATCTGGGGGTCCCTACCGCCAGGCGCGACGTCTTTTTGGACGACTCCAAGGACCTCGTCTACATCCAGGGTCAATTCGCCCAACTGCAACGCGTTGCGCTGAAGAACGGAACCGCGATCGCCATCGGTCACCCGTTCGACACGACCGCCCAAGCACTTAGAGAGTCCATCCCCAAGTTCCAGGACGCAGGCATCACCTTCGTTCCGGCGCAGACCCTCGTTCGTTAACATCCTTGCCATAACCGCGACGCGGCATAGCGCCACACTGCGCGGGTGCCTCCTCGCGTCGCGTTGGCGAATCTCATGGATCCGCCCAACACCTCACTTTTGACTCCCTGCAATGAGTCCGAAACTCGTCGAGCGATCCTACAGCTCCGCGCGCGACTGGAGCGGCGTAGAGCACGGTTGGACGCGCGGCGTGCGACAGGGCGTCACGTCGAGCGCGTGCGCAGCGCCTTGCGCCGCTTACAAGGCGAGGATCTCTGCGCCTATCATTCGGGCGACTGCACCTTGGTCAGCGAAGCGTTTGGTGCGGTACCGGGAGCTGCCCCTGCGGCCAAGCCCAGCACGGCGCGCGGGCTTGTCAATCGACTTGTACACGCCGAGGCCTCCTCCGCTCTCGTGGCGGCTTTGGCGGCCTTCGGCGTGGAGGCGCTGGCGCTCGCAGTGCGAGGCGGGGTGCGCATCAAGATCGTGCCGAGCGGGCGCCACTTCGCGCGATGTTCTCCTGCCGTGGCAGCCCTCGTGCCGGATATCGATCGATGGCAGGCGCCCCCTGCCGGACTGTTCGTCCTCGAAGAGCGACTCGTGCTGCTTCGCGCCGGCGCGCTGCGGATGGCGGCAGCCCATGAATTTGCGCATGCGCTCGATG
The DNA here is from genome assembly GCA_021325335.1 of Pseudomonadota bacterium. GTDB lineage: Bacteria > Vulcanimicrobiota > Vulcanimicrobiia > Eremiobacterales > Eremiobacteraceae > JAJPHJ01. The sequence continues at coordinate 2,325 of JAJPHJ010000013.1, forward strand.
CACTGCTCGCCGCAAGACAACGGTCGTACTTCTCGTTCGAAAGCGAGGACATTCGAAGCGCCTACGCTTCGGCAAGCGGATTTGTGAACGAGTATGCGGCCAGCGGGCTAGACGAATATTTCGCCGAATCCGTGCGCGCCTATCTCGAGATCAACGACGATCGCTCGTGCTGGCTCCCCTTGACTCGCAAGATGTTGTTCACGCGCGACGCGCGGATGTTCCAGATCGTCGACGCTCTCTTCCGCTCGGGCCGCCTCTCGCGCTCACGGCCGCGCTAAGAGCAGCAGCACCACAAGCGTCCAGTTGACGACGTGACCGGTCCAGCAAAGCGGACACGGCATGCGGGTCACCAACAGGAGGCTGTAAGCGAGGAAGACGGAGAGGCCGGCTGCGAGCAGCGATGCCCCGAAGACCGCTTCCCAAATCAGCCGATGCGTCAAGAACGCTGACGAGGCCAGCACCGCGATGTAGAAGGCAAGACCGAGAAGGGCGTTCGGAACGCCGGCGGCTCGTGCGCGCGACGTCATGACGACGCTCGGCTCCGAAAGCTGCCCTCGCTCGGCGCGGAGCTGCTTGCGCAGCATGACGGCTGATACGCAAACGCCGATCACCGCGAGGAGTGCGATGCCTGCGGGGATCATCACGCGCGCGCAGCGCAGAATTCGGCGATGCGGTTGAGACCCTCGATGACGTCAGCCGGTTGTGCCGACCACGAGAGCCGCAGATGTCCTTCGGTCTGGGCCCCAAAGACCGACCCCGGCACGGTCACGACGTCGAACCGGTCGAGGACCTGGTCTGCCGCAGCTTGCGAATCTTTCCAGCGCTCGGGCAGCGCCAGCAGCGTATAGAACGCGCCTTGCGGTTCCACGATCGGCAGTTTGTGACGGTGCGCGGTTTCCAGCACGAGCTGGCGTTGTTTGGCGTACCAATCGAAATGTGCTCGCAGCCGTTTCGGGTCGCGCACGATCGCAAGCGCGACATGCTGGGCGAAAACGTTGACAGACATCAGCATGAGCGCGTGCGCGCGGCCGATCGCGCCGATCGCGGCCGCCGGGCCGACGGCGAATCCGATCCGCATGCCAGTGAGCGCGCAGGATTTCGAGAGGCTATGCAGCGCGATCGTGTGCGGATATAGGTCGACGAGACTGACATACGGGCGTCCCGTGAAGGTCAGCTCGCGATAGACCTCATCGACGACGACCCAGACCGGCGTTCCGCTGCGCGCTGCCAAACCGTCCGCCAGCCTTCGCAGCTCGCGCTCCTCGATGACCGAGCCGGTCGGGTTTGCCGGGGAGCCCAGGATGATCATGCGCGAGCTCGGCTCGAGGGCCTCGAGCAGCGCATCGGCGGCGACGGCAAAACCGTCGCTGGCGTCGAGTCTCACCTCGCGGTGGGCGATGCCCTCGAGGTCGCAGCAGCGCGCGTATGACGGATACGAGGGGTTTGTGACGAGCACGCTGTCGCGATGAGGATCGAGGAGCGCCTTCACGGCGAGGTAGATGCCTTCTTGGGAACCGTTGAGGACGCAAGCGTTGCTCGCATCGTATTCGGAAGCGCCGTAGATCCTTGCGATCGCGTCGCGCAGTTCCAAAAGCCCAAAGTTCGGCGCGTACGGCGCGCCGTTGTCGCGGATCCAATCCATGGCTTCGCCGAACGGTTCCACATCGGGTGCGAGCGTGGGCTGTCCCATGCTCAGATCGATCGAGGTGTCGCGCCGGCGCTCGTACATCGCGCGGATCGCCGACGGTCCGATCGCGGCGAGCAGCGGGTTGCCCGAGCTTTCGGTCATTGCCCCAAGCCGTGCTCGCGAAGCGCCGCGTTCAAGGAGGTCTTGCGATCGGTCGAGTCCGAGCGCTCCCCGATGATGAGCGCGCAAGGCGTTGAATACGTTCCTGCCGGATACGGTTTGGGCTGCGTGCCCGGTATGACGACGGCGCGTTTGGGTATCCGGCCACGCGAAGTGACGGGCTTGGAACCGCGCACGTCCACGATCGGCGTGGAAGCGGTCAGGATGACGCCAGCCCCCAACACCGCCTCGCGTTCGACGAGCACGCCTTCGACAATGACGCAGCGCGATCCGATGAACGCGCCGTCCTCGACGATGACGGGGCGCGCGCTCGGCGGTTCGAGAACGCCGCCGATACCCACGCCGCCGGAAAGGTGCACGCCCGCGCCGATCTGCGCACAACTGCCCACGGTCGCCCAGGTGTCGATCATCGTGCCCTCGCCGACGCGCGCCCCGATATTGACGAACGCCGGCATGAGAATGACGCCGGGGGCAAGATAGCTTCCGTAGCGCGCGGTCCCCGGAGGCACGACCCGCACACCTGTTTTTCGCCACGCGTGCTTGAGCGGGATCTTATCCCAGTACGTCAACATCCCAGCCTCGATCGGGGCCGCTTCACGCAGCGCGAAGTACAACAAAATCGCTTGCTGCAGCCAGTCGTGAACGATCCACGAGTTGCCGGTGAACTCCGCCACACGGGCTTCGCCGCGATCGAGGGTGTCGATGACTTGCTCGACGGCCTCGCGCACATCCGCATGATTGATGCGCTCGCGGTCTGCAAATGCCGAACGCACGAGCAGTTCCAGAGTCGTCACGTCGAGCGCCATTGCCCCCCGGTTCGCCGTATTCGGGCCACAGTCCGCGTTGTGTTTTGGCGCGAAGAACGAAAAGCAAAAAGCCCCCAAACAGCGAACGCTGAACCATTCCCGGGTGGTGTAACTGGTAACACGTCGCGCTCTGAACGCGAAGAGTCGAGGTTCGAGACCTTGCCCGGGAGTTTTCTTGGCCCCATCGTCTAGAGGCCTAGGACGCCGCCCTCTCAAGGCGGAGACAGGGATTCGAATTCCCTTGGGGCTACCAATTTGCAGGAAGGCCATAAAGCAGGAAAGCAATATTTCCGGACCATGCCGGTAAAGAAACGCTATTCGAAACAGACTTTTTCCTTGCGTGCGGACCTGGCGGAAAACTTGAAGACCGCGGCCTGGTACTACCGCACGCAGCAGACGGAGATCGTCGAGAAAGCGCTCGACAGCTATTTCAAGCGCTTCCTGCGCTTGCCGTCCGTCAAGCGCCCGAAGATGCACAAGCAGGACGCGCGCCGCCAGTGATGCAGGCGGTCGTTCTCGTGGGCGGTGAGGGCACGCGTCTTCGGCCGCTTACGTATTCCGTCCCCAAGCCGATGGCGCCGTTGTTGGGGCGGCCCTTCATTGGCTGGATCATCGAGCGGTTGCGGAGAGCCGGTGTGGACGAGATCATCTTGTCGTGCTGCTACCTGCCCGAGGCGATCGAAGCGCATTTCGGTGACGGCCGCGACGTAGGGGTGCAACTCCATTACGTTTTCGAAGAAGAGCCGTTGGGCACGGCAGGCGCCATCAAGAACGCGCTGCATAAAGTCAAAGGGACGATCTTCGTCTGCAACGGCGACATCCTGACCGGCGTTGACCTCGTGATGCTGCGCGACGCCCATCACAGGCGCAATGCCATCGCCACGATCCACACTCGGGCAGTCGACGATCCCAGCCAGTTCGGGGTCGTCGAAACCGACAGCGACGGCCGCGTGCTCCGTTTCGTGGAGAAGCCCAAAGCGGGCGAGACCAACGCCCGCGACATCAACGCCGGCACGTACGTTCTCGAACCCGAAGCTCTTGACGCCATTCCCACCGGTCAAAAAGTCTCGATCGAACGCGAGACGTTCCCCGCCCTCATCGCGCAAACGCACCGGGTCTTCGCCGTTTCGACTGCCGACTATTGGATCGACGTTGGGCGGCCGGCTACATACGTGCAAGCCCACCGCGACATCCTCGACGGCACTTTCGAGCACCCGATCGGTTCAGAAGTCTCAAAAGGCGTTTGGAGCGCGTCAGGAACGTCGTTGCCCGCCGGCGTCAAAGCGAACCCTCCGGTCTATGTGGGCGAACAGGTGAGCTTGGATCCTGGCGCTTGTATTGGACCGTACACGGTCCTGTACGAGCGTTGCAAAATATCGCGGGACGCCGTTATCGCGAACAGTATTTTGTGGTCCGACTGTTTCGTCGGCCATGGCTCGTCTGTGCGGGACGCAATACTAGGACTAGAGGTCGTCGTCGAGCCGCAAGCCGTCGTGGAAGGCGCGATACTGGGACGCGACGAGCGCGTGACTGCGAGCAACGCTTAAGGCGGCCTTAAGCGAGAAGCCGCATCGAGCGCGCGTTTGGCAGCGCTGCGATGTGGTATAATATGAATGTCTGGGATGCCAAACGGGCAGCCCTTCATTAGAGCCTCAATAACGTTAGGATATAACAACATAGTGCAGGCAGGCAAACGCTCAGCGCTTCTGTTCCCAATTCACCTCGAGGCACGTAAGCCGCGGGCGCTCTTCCTGAGCTCGTATCCCCCTCGCGAGTGCGGGCTGGCGACCTTTACCGAAGATATCCGCGGTGCGTACGACATCGCGACCGGCCAGTCGAGCGACATCATCGCCGTCAATGATGGTCCGACGCCCTATGCATACCCGGAGGCGGTCCGCTGCGAGATCCAGCGCGACGACCGCATCTCCTATTTGCGCGCCGCGCGCTTTGCGAGCGAGCATGAGTGCGACGTCGTCAACGTGCAGCACGAATACGGGCTATTCGGCGGCGACCACGGATCCTATATGCTCGACTTCCTTTCGGCGGTGCGCAAGCCGGTCGTGCTCACGCTGCACACCGCCTTGCCGGACCCCGACGAGCGCCTGCACGCGGTCACGCGCGAGCTTTGCAACAGAAGCGACCGCATCGTCGTCCTCGCGTACAGCGGACGCCGCATTCTGGAAGAGCAGTACGGCATCGACCCTCGTAAGGTCGATGTCATCCTGCACGGCGTGCCGGACGTGCCTCTGCGACGCAGCTACCACTTCAAGCGCCGGTTCGGCCTCGCCGACCGCACGGTGCTCAGCACCTTCGGGCTGCTGAGCCGCGGCAAGGGCATTGAGTACGTCATCGACGCGCTGCCCGCGATTTTTTCGCAAAACCCGGAAGCCGTCTATCTGCTGCTCGGCGAGACGCACCCAGAAGTGCGCCGCCGCGAAGGTGAGAGCTACCGCGAGGAGCTGTGGCAGCGCGTGCGCGGCCTCGGTCTTGCCAATCGCGTTCGTTTCCTCGACCACTACATGGATGACGAGGAGGTCGTCGAGTACCTGCAAGCGACCGATATCTACGTCTCGCCGTCGCTCGACCCGAACCAGATCGTGAGCGGCACCCTTTCGTATGCCGTCGCCTGCGGGCGCGCCGTGGTCGCCACCGCCTCGACCTATGCGAAGGAACTGCTCGCGGATGGTCGAGGTGCGATCGTCCCCATGCGCAATTCGCAGAGCATCGCCGCGTCGGTCAACGCCATTCTTGGCGATCCGAGCATGCGTGCCTCGATCGAGACCACTGCCTATCGCTTCGGCCGCGGGATGACGTGGTCACGGGTAGCGCGCCAGTACGAGCGCGCCTTCGAACAGGCGCAGGAGCTCGAGCCCACGCACGTGCCCTCGCACGCCGCCGGAGGGGTCGAGCGCGCCGCGAGCGCTGTCTGGGGCGAGGCCTTGCAGCGCCAAGTAGGCACGCTGGTCGCACAAGCGACCGAAGGCGGCAGCGGGCGCAACTAAGCCCGGGCCAGAGCATCGCTTCCCACCGACATGATCACGCAGCGCGCCACCGCGCCAGCCCTGCAGCCATACCTCGATTGCATCGCGGGCCTGCCCCCATCTTTTGGACACGCCTGCAGGCTGACGCACGAGCACGGCATGGTGCAATTCGCGCTAGAGGATCGCATCCATCTGGAGCACGGCTACTGTTTGGACGACAACGCGCGCGCCTTCCTCGCCGCGCTTTTGAGCCTGCGGCTCAACCCTGATCTCGAGGGTGCCCGTTACGTCGGCGAAGCTGCGCTCACTCTCGTCGAGCGATGCCGCCGCGAAGATGGGCGCTTCCACAACTTGATGGCAGAAGATGGAGCGTTCCTCGACGAGGTCGGATCGCAGGAGAGCTTGGGCCGCACCATCTGGGCGTGCGGGATCGGTGCTCGCTGCGCCCCTCTTCCCGATTGGCGCGAGCGCGCTTCGCACATCCTCGCCGGTGCGCTCGCCCACTTGAGCGATCTCACCGAGTTGCGACCCAAGGCGTATGCGGTTTTGGGCCTTGCCGCCGCGCTTCGCCCCGGGCATGCCTCGCCGGCAGCGGCGATCGCTCCGATGGAACCGAACCTCGAAGCCCCGATCCGAGACGCGCTCGGCTCGTTGGCGCAGGACCTGTTGCGTCGTTACGAGCGGGCAGCGGAGCCAGGTTGGGAGTGGTGGGAGCGGACCCTCACGTGGGGAAACGCCCGCCTCCCCGAGGCCTTGCTGCGGGCTTCCGCCGCTTTAGAAAACCCCGAGCTCCTCGCGGACGGCCTGCGTTCTTTGGAATTTCTGGCAGGAGTGACGCAAATGAACGACATCTTCATCCCTATCGGCAACGACGGGTGGTACGAGCGCGGCAAGGCGCGCGCCGTCCATGACCAGCAGCCCATCGAAGCGTGCGGGATGGTGGATGTTTGGATCGCGGCGGCGAAAGCCACAGGGCAGATGCGATACGCGACAAGGGCACTCGAAGCGTTCGGCTGGTTCTTCGGCCAAAACACCGAGCGCATCGTGATGGTCACCGAAAGCGGCGGCTGTCAAGACGGCCTCGAATCGGCCAGCTTCAACGCGAACCTCGGCGCGGAGAGCACGCTTTCCTATTTGCACGCGCATGCCGCGATGGCGCTGTTCCTCAAAGCCGGCGCAGCGCCGGCGCGAGACTGAGATCGATATCATGGACGGAACCGAACAACAAGCGCTCGACGCATACTCGCAAGCCGTCGTCGCCGCAGTCGAGAATGTCGGGCCTGCAGTCGTCAGCGTGGGCATGTCGCGCCGGCCGCCCGAACGGCTCGCACGACGCGGGCTTGGCGAGATGCACGGGTCTGGAAGCGGTTTTGTCATCGCGCCGGACGGCTTTGTCTTGACGAACAGCCACGTCGTCAACGGCGCGGACCGCATCGACGTGCGCTTCGCCGATGGATCCGCGCGTCAAGCCTCGCTTGTCGGCGACGATCCACACAGCGACCTCGCCGTGCTGCGAATCCCGGACGCGGGACTGCCGGCGAGTTCCTTCGCCGACTCATCGGCGTTGCGCGTGGGCCAGCTCGTCATCGCCATCGGCAACCCGCTCGGCTTTCAGGCCACCGTCACTGCCGGTGTGATCAGCGCGCTCGGGCGGACGCTGCGTTCGCAAAGCGGCCGGCTGATCGAAGGAATCATCCAGACGGACGCGGCGCTCAATCCCGGCAATTCGGGCGGTCCGCTCGTGGACTTTCGCGGACACGTGATCGGCGTGAACACCGCGATCATCGCCGGATCGCAAGGCATCTGCTTCGCCATCTCCTCGAACACGGCGCAACAGGTGGCGTCGCAGCTCATCAATTTCGGCAGCGTGCGGCGCGCGTATCTCGGGGTCATCCTGCAGATGGCGCGCATCCCCCGCCGCGTGGCCGCACGCCACGGCATCGCGCAAGAGACCGCGGCCCTCGTGACCGAGATCGACAACGACGGCGCCGCGCACAAAGCCGGCATCAAGGCGAGCGACCTCATCGTCAAAGCCGGCGAGCGGCTCGTCCTCTCGCCCGACGACCTTCAAACAGCCTTAGGCCAGCATCGTATCGGAGATCCGCTCGTGGTCGAGGTGTTGCGCGCAGGCGAACGACTTGCGATGGACACGTTGCCGACCTTGCTGCGCGAGGCGGCGTAGACGAAGTTCGCAAGCGAGAGGGACGCTGCGCGAGATTCGGAAACTGGAACTGAAGTGGACCCTCTTGCAGCACTGAACGACGAGCAGAGAGCCGCGGCTGCCGACACGGAAGGCGCGGTTCTGATTTTTGCGGGCGCGGGCAGCGGCAAGACGCGCGTGCTCACTCACCGCGTCGCGCACTTGCTCGACTTGGGAAAAACGCCGGCCTACAAGATCCTCGCCGTCACCTTCACGAACAAAGCCGCAGGCGAGCTGCGCAGCCGGCTGGCGCAACTCGTCGGCCCCGCGGCGCACAGTCTGTGGGTCGGCACCTTCCACGCCATCGGCGTGCGCATTCTGCGCCGCGACGGCATCGCGGTCGGCGTCGGTCCGAACTTCGTCATCTACGATGAGACGGACCAGCGCGCGCTCGTGCGCGAGATCTTACGAGACCTCAACCTGGATGAGCGGCACTATCCCCCCGGCGGCATCATCGCGCAGATCAGCCGCGCGAAGGAGCGCTGTCAAGATGCGAGCGCCTTCGCCGACACCGCTGACGGTCATCTCTCCAAGACCGTAGCCGCCATCTACGCCGAGTACGAACGGCGCTTGGCGAAAGCGAACGCGCTCGACTTCGACGATCTCATCATGCGGACGCTCGCCCTGCTCGAACGCGACGACGACCTCGCGCGCCACTATCAGCACCGCTTCGCCTACGTGCTCGTGGACGAGTACCAAGACGTGAACCAAGCCCAGTACCGGATGGTCCGTGCCTTGTCGTCGGGCTCGAAGAACATCTGCGTCGTGGGCGACGACGACCAATCCATCTACAGCTTCCGCGGCGCCGATCATCGCATCATCTTGCGCTTCGAACGCGATTTTCCGGGTGCAAAGACTTTCCGGTTGGAGCGCAACTATCGCTCCACCAAGCCGGTGCTGACGGCTGCCAACGCGCTCGTCAGCCACAATACCCAGCGGCACCACAAAAAGCTGTGGACCTCGCGGGAGGGCGGCAAACCCGTCCGCGTCTACGCCGCCAATAGCGACCGCGACGAAGCGCGCTTCATCGTCGACTTGATCCAGGCCGGGATCCGAGAGGATGGCCGAAGCTTCAGCGACTATGCGGTATTGTATCGGACCAACGCGCAATCGCGCGCGGTCGAGGAGGCCATGCTCGCCATCGGCATGCCCTACCGCATCGTCGGCGGCGTGGGTTTCTACGCGCGCGCCGAGATCAAAGATGCGCTTTCATACCTGCGCTACATCGTCAACCGCGACGATGGCATCAGCCTGCGGCGCATCGTCAACGCGCCGCGACGCGGCATCGGGCAATCGTCGCTCAACGCCATCGCGGACGAGGGCGCGCGGCGCGGCCGGACCTTTGCCCAAGCGCTCGCCGATCCGGAGATCGTGAGCGCAGCAGCTCCGAAGAAGGCCAAGGACATCGCCGCCTTCTTGCGCGACATCGAGGCGTTCGCGCGTCTCGGGGACGAACGCGGGCCGGCCGCCTTGCTCGTCAGCGTGCTCGAAGACACGGGCTACGTGCGCGAATTGCAAGCCGAAGACACGCCCGAATCGGAAAGCCGCATCGAAAACCTGCGCGAGCTCATCGGCGTCGCGCAAGAATATGAGGAGCGTGAGGGCCCCGATCTGCTCGGCTTCTTGTCCAACATCTCGCTCGTCTCGGACCTCGACGCCCTCGACGCGAGCACGTCTGCGGTCACGCTCATGACGCTGCATATGGCGAAAGGCCTCGAGTTCCCGGTCGTCACGCTGTGCGGCCTCGAGGAGGGCATATTTCCGCATAACCGGGCCCTGCTCGACCCTTCGGAGATCGAAGAGGAACGCAGGCTCTGCTACGTCGGGCTCACGCGCGCCCAGGACGAGCTCTATCTCACCTTCGCGCGCCGCCGCATGACCTACGGCAGCGCCTACATGCACCCGCCCTCGCGCTTTTTCGGCGAGATGAGCGGTTTGGAATATCTCAACGCGCCACCGGTGCTCGCGGCCGGGTCAGGCGGCGGTTGGGAAGACGTCGCTTTGCCGACCCGCACGACCGAAACTCTCGCGCTCGCGGTCGGCGACGCAGTCATGCATGAGAAGTTCGGGCGCGGTTCCGTGCTCGACGTGCGCGGTGCGGGCGGCGATGCGTTCGTCACGGTGCAGTTCGAGACGGCAGGTCGCAAGAGCATCATGCTCAATTACGCCAAGCTGGAGAAGATCGAAGACCCGGTCTGAGCGCTCGGGCTGACAGGTCCGAAACCACATTTCAAGCGAACGGTCATGAACGTGACAATAGAGAACCCGATCCGCGTCGCCATCGCCGGCGCGCGCGGAAAGACCGGGAGCGTCGTCGCGCTGGCGCTCCGCCATGCGCCGGGCATCGAGCTCGTCGGCAAACTCGTGCGCCCGAACGGCGCGCTCGAGCACGACGAATATTCGGATTTCGCCAAACTCGCTTCGGATCGCAAGCCCGCGGTGCTCGTCGACTTCACGGTCTTCCCCGCCTCGAAAGCGCTGGCACTGCAAGCCTTGCAGTACGGCATCAGAGCGGTCATCGGCACCTCGGGTTACACGAGCGACGATCTCGAAGAGCTGCGCGCCGCATCCGCGAAAGCGAAGATCGGCATCGTGTACGCGCCCAACTTCTCGATCGGCGCCATCCTTTTGATGCAGTTCGCAAAAGCCGCCGCGCCGTATTTCACGCACGCCGAGATCATCGAGACGCACGCCGCCGCAAAAAAGGACGCGCCCTCGGGCACGGCGCTTGCCACCGCGCAGCTCATCGCCAAGAGCGGTCATCCCACCCGCAAACCTTCCGCGATCGTTCGCGCTGAAGGCGCACGCGGCGCCGACGTGGAGGGCGTTGGGATCCACAGCATCCGCATCCCCGGGGCAATCGCGGGTCAGGATGTGCTCTTCGCCAACGAGGACGAGATGCTCGTCATCAGACATATCACCTCGACCCGCACCGCCTTCGTCGCGGGCGTCATCAAGGCGGTCCATCTCGCTGCCACCCTCGATCATTTCGTCGAGGGCGTGAGCGACGTGCAGCGATGAAGCCGCTCTCCGTCGTGATCGTGGGCGCCACCGGGCTTGTCGGGACGACGCTGTTGCGCGTGCTCGAAGAGCGCAAGCTGCCCGTCGGCGAACTCCACCTCTTCGCATCGGAGCGCTCGAGCGGCGCACGCGTGCACGCCTTCGGCAAAGAGGTGGCCGTCAGCGTGCTCGATGACGAGCGCCTTTCCAAGCTCGCCGACATCGACCTCGCCTTTTTTGCAGCGGGCGCTCGAACCAGCGCGACCTTCGCTCCCGCGCTTGCGGCGCGAGGCGCCATCGTCATCGACAAGTCCTCTGCGTTTAGGCTCGACTCGGAAGTGCCCCTGGTCGTGCCCGAAGCCAATGCCGAGGCGCTCGTGGGGAAACGCCTCATCGCAAATCCGAACTGCGCGACCATCCCGCTCGCAGTCGCGCTGGCGCCGCTCCGGCGACGATTCGGCCTCGCGTGGGTGAGCGTCGCGACGTATCAGAGTGTCTCCGGCGCCGGCAAAGACGCGCTCGAGGAATTTCACCGACAGCGCCGCGGCGAGGACAAGCCCGCGCAGATCCTCCCACGCCGCGTGGAAGGGAACCTTTTCCCCGAGAACGGCCCGTTTGACGAGTCGGGATATAGCGAGGAGGAAGTAAAAATCGCAGCCGAGCTTCGCAAGATCCTGGGCGACCCGGAGCTCCCGGTGTCCGCGACGTCGGTGCGCGTGCCGGTGGCGGTCTCTCACAGCGAGGCGGTCGCCTTTGCGACTCGCGACAACGCGACGCTCGCCGACATCGCACGCGAGTTGCGCAGCGCGCCCGGCGTGACGTTCCTGGAGGGCGCAGGTTACGTCACACCCCTGGAAGCCGCCGGCAGCGATGCAGTGTTCGTCGGCAGATTGCGCCCCGACACGGCGCACCCCGGCGCATATCTCGCCTGGGTCGTCAGCGACAATCTGCGTAAGGGAGCGGCGACCAACGCGGCGCAGATAGCCGAGGCGGCGCTCGCGCTCCGCGCGAACGCACCGGTATGAAGAGCCAAAAAGCGGCCGGCGCGACGATCGTCATGAAATTCGGCGGCTCTTCGCTCGCGACGAGCGAGCTGCGCGACGCGGCTGCCGCTCGTGTGCGCGAGGCGCGAGATGCAGGGCACCCGGTCATCGTCATCGCGTCGGCGATGGGCCGTCAGCCCCAAGCGTATGCCACCGACACGCTGCTCGGCTTGATCGAACGCACCGCGGGCGGGCCCAACGCGGATCTTTTGCTGGCCTGCGGAGAGATCATCAGCGCAGCAGTCCTGGCGGAACTGCTGGAGCGCAAAGGCGTTCCGGCTCGCGCCCTGACCGGCGGACAGGCGGGCCTTCTCACCGATGCCACCCATGGGAGCGCAAAAGTGCTTGCCGTGGATCCGTCGCCCGTGCGCGCGCTCCTCGATGCCGGCATCACTCCGGTCGTGAGCGGCTTTCAAGGTCAGACACAGGAGGGCGCGGTGACGACCCTCGGGAGAGGCGGCAGCGATCTGACTGCCGTCGTGCTGGCGCAAGCCTTCCGTGGCGCCACGCTGCAGATCTACACGGATGTTGACGGCGTCATGACCGCCGACCCGAAGCGAGTGCCGAGCGCCAAGACCATCCCCTCGCTCACGTTCGAAGAAGTGACAGAGCTCTCCGAACATGGCGCGAACGTCATGCACGACAAAGCTGCGGATCTCGCGCGGGTCGCGAAGCTCGAGTATTCCGTGCGCAGTTTGCGCACGGGACTAGGCACGAAGATCGGCGCGCGTGCGCCCGCGAGCGACCATCCGGTGAGCGGCGTAGCCACATCCTTCGGCTTCAGTTTTATGCACGTGGTTCCCGAAGCCGCGGTGCTGCCGGGCGGCTGGGAGCAACAGGCGTTTCGCGCGCTTGCAGAAGCGCGGATCAGCATCGATTGCGTCAATGTGAATTCAGCGGGGTTGTTCTTCATCGTCCGCGGTGGCGATGACGCCCGCGCGCATGCGTGTCTCGAGCCTTTGCCGCTCGCCGTCCGCACGCGTCGGGATTGCGCCAAGATCTCGGTCGTCGGTGCCGGCATGCGCGGAACGCCCGGCGTCATGTACCGGGCCGTGCGAGCGCTGAGCGGTGCCGGCGTGCCGATCATCCACAGCACCGACTCCAACATCACCATCTCTCTGCTGGTGCCTGGCGCGCTTGCCGGCGCAGCGGAAAACGCGCTCCACCAAGACTTCGGACTGGCCGGCTAGAAGATGCGGCGTTGTTCACGCAGGAGCATTCTTCAATGAAGCAGGGCCGCTTTGGACCCGTCGTCACCGCGATGATCACGCCGCTGCATGCCGACGGGCGCGTGAACGAGTCCGAGACCGCCCGCCTGGCCAACTGGCTCGGCGAGCACGGCAGCAGCGCCCTCGTCGTCGCCGGCACGACCGGAGAAGGCCCGACCCTAGACGACGCTGAGAAGCTGTCGCTCTTCCGGACCGTGGTGTCGGCTGTGGGCGGCAAGCTGAGCGTGATCGCCAACGCCGGAAGCAACGACACGAAACGCTCGGTCGAGTTCGCGAAAAAAGCGGCTGCGTGCGGGGTGGACGCGCTCATGGCGGTGGGTCCCTACTATAATAAGCCTCCCCAGCGCGGGCTCGTCGCCCACTTCACCGCGATCGCGGACGCGACGGAGCTCGGCGTCATGATCTATAATATCCCGGGCCGCACCGGAGTGAACATTTTGCCCGACACGATCGCCACGTTGGCAGCGCACCCCAAGATCGTCGCCGTGAAAGAATCGAGCGGGGATGTCAACCAGCTGGCCCAGGTGGCCGCGCGCGCGCCGAGCGGGTTCGACGTCTACAGCGGCGACGACTACCTGGCATTGCCTTCGGTTGCTCTAGGCGCATGCGGGGTGGTGAGCGTGGTCAGTCACGTCGCAGGTTTGGAGATCGCCGCCATGCTTGAGGCCTTTCGCGCGGGCGACGACGATAAAGCCACGGCGCTGCACCGCTCGCTCATGCCGCTGTTCGCAGCGCTCTTCGCCGTGACGTCGCCCATCCCGGTCAAAGCCGCAATGCGCGCGCTCGGTTTCGCAGCCGGCGAGTGCCGCTTACCGCTCGTGGCGCTCACAGCCGAAGAAGAACGCGTCTTGCGTGCGGCGATCGCTCCCTGGCTGCGAGCCGGAGTGGTCGCGTCTGCCTGACAGCGCTTCCGCTGGCTCCAGGGTTTTCGTCCTCGGTTGTCGCGTCGATCTGGTCGACATGAACCAGGCCGTGGAGCGAATCAGCGGCCTCCTCGCGCAGAACCGTTTCGCACAGGTCGTCACCCTCGGCAGCGAGATGACGATGTTCGCGCGGCGCAACGCCGCGTACCGCGAGCTCATCAACACCGCAGACCTCGTCGTACCCGATACGGTCGGAGTGGTGTACGCGGCGCGCCTGCTGGGGTGTCCGATGCCTGAGCGGGTGGCCGGCATCGAGCTCGTCGAGCGACTGTGCGCCGGCTGCGCGACCTCGGGCGACTCCGTCTTCTTGCTCGGAGGCGCGGCCGGTGTGGCCGACCGCGCGGCGGCAGCGCTGCAGGCGGACCACCCAGGCCTTCGGATCGCCGGCACGCAGCATGGGTATTTCGATGCGAGCGAAGAGCCGGCGATCGCGGCGCGCATACGAGAATCGGGCGCCCGCCTCGTGCTCGTGGCGCTCGGCTTTCCTCGACAAGAGTTTTGGATCCGCCGCTGCGCGGCTGCTCTCGGTGCGGTGACCTGCATGGGCGTCGGGGGAACGCTCGACGTGATCTCGGGGAAGTCGGCGCGAGCGCCGCGATCCGCGCGCCGCCTGGGCCTCGAATGGCTCTATCGACTCGTGCGCGAACCGCGACGGCTGGGTCGCCAGCTCGCCCTGCCGCAATTCGCCGTGCTCGTCGCCCTGCAAGCGATGAGCGGCCGCCGCGGCCACGCAAGCGCCTCTTCAGGACAATAGCTCGGCTTCGTCAAAAGCCGCCGAAGATGAAGGGCATGATCCTCGCCGGTGGCCTCTCCACTCGGCTCTATCCTCTCACGCTCGAGCTTCCGAAACCGCTCGTTCCCGTCCTCGACCGCCCCGTGCTGGGCCACATCATCGAGTACCTAAAGCGCTTCGGCGTCGACGACATCGCGCTCAACGTCCACTATTTTCCCGAGGCGGTGACGGAATACGCCGGCGATGGCTCGCGCTTCGGCGTCCGGATATCATACCTGCACGAGCCCAAACTCATGGGCAGCGCCGGTGCGGTGCGCGCGCTCGCCGATCGCTTCGACGAGACGTTCGTCGTCATCGGCTGCGACGACGTCACCGATATCGATCTCGAGCGCGCCATCAATTTCCACCGCGCCCACGAAGCCGAGGCGACGATCGTGCTCGTCGAGGTGCCGGACGTCTCGCAATACGGCGCGGTCATCGTGGACGGCGACGGCCGCATCCAAGAGTTTCAGGAAAAACCCGCGCCCGGAACCGAGAAGAGCAAGCTTGCGAACACCGGCGTCTACGTTTTCGAGCCGCACCTGCTCGAACGCATCCCAGCCCAGACGTTCTACGACTTCGGCAAGCAGGTGTTCCCTGAGTTACTGCAGGCCGGGGCGGCGTTTTACGGGGTCCGCGACGACGCGTATTGGTGCGATATCGGAACGCCGAGCGAATATCGGCGGGCGCACCGCGACGCCTTGAGCCGGCGCATCAAACTCGAATTGCCTCAAGGCGCCCAGATGGCTGAAGGTGTGTTCATCGGCGCCGGCGCGAAGGTCGCGCCGAAGGCGGACATCGTTGCGTGGAGCTGCATCGGTTCGGGATGCGTGGTGGAAGATGAAGCTCGGATCGAGTCATCGATCTTGTGGAAGAACGTCAAGGTTGGCGCTGGGGCGCGGGTCGATGGTGCGGTGCTCGGCGACGACGTCGTGGTGGAACCCGGCGCGATCGCGAGCAGTGGTGAATACGGCAAAGGCGCACGCATCGCGCGGGTCTAGACTTTGAGGGCGAGCGCGACCGCGCGGACCTCTGCGACCCCTGCCTGCCGCAGCGCCTGCGCGCAAGCGGCGATCGTCGCTCCGGTCGTCACGACGTCGTCGACAAGAAGCACGCGCGCTTCACGCAAAGACTCCGCTGCCGGCGTGACCGCGAAAGCAGCCAGCACGTTCGGTCCGCGCGCCGCCAACGATAGGGAACGCTGTGCTTTGGTATGTCTCGTGCGCACGAGCGCGTCAACTGCAAGCCGGGCGTCCATGGTCGCGACGAGACCGCGTGCGATGGCTTCAGCCTGATTGAAGCCGCGCTCGGCAAGCCGCCGCGGGTGGAGCGGCACGGGCACGACGATCTCGCCGCGACCTGCGAGTTTGTGGCCCAGGATGCTTCCCAAGGCGAACGCGGCGTGACGGCGGTTGCGGAACTTCAGATTGAGGATCGCGGTCCGCAGGGATCCGCAGTGCGGACCCAAGACCGTGACGCTCGGGATTCCGTTGCCGGCAGGTCTTGAGAGCGTTTGACGATCTTGGAACTGTCTAAGGCAGCTGGCACAGAGGTGCTCGCCATGCATCCCGCAAGCGGCGCAGCGAACGGGCAGCGCGACGTCGAAGAGAAGCCGGCAATGCCGCACAGCACGCTCGATCACGTCTTTGGTTTCCCACGGCGCGCAGCGGTGTCCAGGGCATGAGCGTCGAGCGCTCCATGCGCGAGGCGTTGCGCCTCGCCCACGGATCGCGCGGCAACACGAGTCCCAACCCGGCCGTGGGCGCAGTGGTCGTCGATGCGAGCGGCGCCGTCGTGGGCTCGGGCGCCCACGAGCGCGCGGGCGCAGACCACGCCGAGGTCGTAGCGCTGCGACAGGCCGGCGAGAAGGCGCGCGGCGCAACGCTCTACGTGACGCTGGAACCCTGTCTCCACCACGGACGCACGCCGCCATGCACGGAGGCCATCAAAGCCGCCGGCATCGCGCGCGTGGTGAGCGCGCTTGAGGACCCCGATCCGCGCGTCAAGGGAGCGGGGCACGAGCGTCTGCGCGCACTTGGCATGGAGGTCGAGGTGGGCGCGGGCGCGGCCCAGGCAGCCCAGATCAATCGCATGTACCTCCACCACCGCCGCACTGGCTTGCCGTTCGTCACGCTCAAGATGGCGCAGACGCTGAACGGAAAGATCGCGGCGAGACCGGGCGAGCGCCGTCAGCTCTCAGGAGCGCGCGCGGTGAAGGTCGTGCGCGCCATGCGCTACGAGCACGACGCGGTGATGGTGGGCGCAGGCACCGTCGTGATCGATGACCCGTTGCTGACCGTCCGTCCGTTCAAAGCTCGCGCCGTGCCGTACACGAGGATCGTCGTCGACGCCCGCGGTCGCATCCCCAGGACGGCGAAGGTGCTGCGCGATCAAAAGCGCTTCGCGACGATCGTGGCTACCACCGACCTCATGCCCGCCGCGGTCCGCGAAGATTTCGAGAAGATGGGCGTCAAGGTGTTGATCTGCGAGCGCAGCCCTGAAGGAGGCGTCCAGTTGGAAGATCTGCTGCGTAAGCTTGGAACCGACGGTATGCTGTCAATCCTCTGCGAGGGGGGTCCGACGCTGGCTGCGGCGCTTGCGGCTGGAAAACACGTCGAGGAATTTGCATGGTTGCTCGCGCCGCGGTTGCTTGCGGACATGGAATCCGTGGACGTGCTCAAGGGCACGATGGACGTTGCGCTCGAGATCGACTCGATGAAGCACGTCGGCGAGGATTGGCTCGTGACCGCAAAACGGGGCGAGTAGGATGTTCACCGGTCTCGTTTCGGACCTGGTGTCCGTTGTCAACACGAGCCCGCACGACGGTGGCTGCGAGCTCACGGTGGCTCGGCCGGCGTCGGCTCGGCCGCTCGCACCCGGCGATAGCGTCGCGATCAACGGCGTATGTCTGACCGCGAAAAGCATTACGCCTGCCGAGGTCGCGTTCGACGTCGTGCCGGAGACGCTTTCGCGCACCAATCTCGGAGCGCTGAACGCTGGCGACGCGGTCAATTGGGAACCAAGCCTGCGGATCGGCGATCAGGTGGGTGGCCACATGGTCTATGGTCACGTCGACGCGACCTGCCAGATCCTGACCAAAGAGGCGGAAGGCCAAGGCTTCCGCATGTGGTGCTCGACGCCGCGCGGCCTCGCGCCGCTCGTCGTCGAAAAGGGCTATGTCTGTCTCGACGGCGTGAGCCTGACGGTCGCGCAAACCGCATCCGGCCGCTTCGCCGTGGCCCTCGTACCGGAGACGCTAAAACGCACAACCCTGGGGCGGAAAACGACCGGCGTTTCCTTAAATATAGAAGTCGACCCGGTCGCCCGCTACGTGGCCGCACAGCTCCGAAGCTCGCGCCGGGAATCCTGACCGCAGCTCCGAGGACTCTCATGCCGCTCGCCACCATCGAAGAAGCCATCGCCGACATTCGCTCGGGCAAGATGGTCATCGTCATGGACGATGAGGATCGCGAGAACGAAGGCGATCTGACGATGGCCGCGCAGATGGTCACGCCGGACGCCATCAATTTCATGACCAAGTTCGGCCGCGGGTTGATCTGCGTGCCGATAATCGGCAAGCGCCTCGACGAGCTCCACATCCCCATGATGGTCAGCGAGAACACCTCCCGCTTGGAGACGGCGTTCACGGTCTCCATCGAAGCGCGTCTTCGCACGACCACGGGCATTTCGGCCTTCGATCGAGCCACGACGATCACCGCATTGCTCGACCCGCACGCCAAACCGGGCGATTTCGTCTGTCCTGGCCACACCTTTCCGCTGCGAGCTCGCGACGGTGGCGTGCTCGTGCGCGCGGGCCAGACGGAAGCCGCGGTCGATCTGGCACGACTCGCCGGCCTCTATCCCGCGGGCATCATCTGCGAGATCCTCGCCGATGACGGCACGATGATGCGCCGGGCCGCGCTCGAGCGTTTCGGGGCAGAGCACAATCTCAAGATCATCACGGTCAAGGATCTCATCGCCTATCGCATGCGCCACGAGCAGCTCGTCAAGCGCATCGCGGAGTTCCGGCTGCCGACGCGCTACGGACAGTTCACAGGCTATGGCTACGAGTCGCTCGTAGACGGGGCATGCCATGTCGCGATGGTCATGGGGGACCTCGGGAACGGCAAGGATGTGCTCGTGCGCGTGCACTCCGAATGTTTGACCGGTGACGTGCTGGGCAGCCGCCGCTGCGACTGCGCCGCCCAGCGCGACGCCGCGCTGCAGATCATCGCGAAAGCCGGGCGAGGCGTTTTCCTGTACCTGCACCAAGAAGGCCGCGGTATCGGGCTCGCCAACAAGCTCCGCGCGTACGAATTGCAAGACCAAGGCGCCGACACGGCTGAAGCCAACGAAAGGCTTGGCTTGCCCGTCGACAAGCGCGACTATGGCATCGGTTCGCAGATCCTCCACGATCTCGGCGTTCGAGAGATGAAGATCATCACGAACAATCCGCGCAAGATCGTGGGACTTGAGGGATACGGGCTGAAGATGACTGGACGCGTCCCGCTGATCATGGATAGCGATGAGTTCAACGCTCCGTATCTGCAGACCAAGCGCGACAAGCTCGGCCACCTCATCGACCTCGACGAAATCGCACCTGCGAAGAGCAAAGCGGTCGAAGGCTAGGCGCTTGCGGTTCGCCATCGTCCGCGCGCTCTTCAACAGCGACATCACCGGGCGGCTCTTGACGGGCGCCCAACGCGCGTTGAAAAACGCCCGCGTCACCGCTCGCGATATCGATGTGTACGACGTTCCGGGATCGTTCGAATTGCCGCTTGCGGCGCTGTGGCTCGCTCAGTCGAAGAAGTACGACGCGATCGTGTGTCTCGGCTGTATCATCAAAGGCGAGACGCCGCATTTCTACTACGTCGCCGCGCGAACTGCCGACGGCATCGCCGAAGTGGGCCTGCGCACGGGCGTGCCCGTCATCTTCGGCGTGCTCACGACGGAGAACGTGCGCCAGGCGCTCGCACGCGCAGCCGATGTGGACACCGGTCGGCTCGATCACGCCACAAGAAAGAAACGGACGAACAAAGGCTACGAAGCGGCTCAAAGCGCGCTCGCCATGGCTTCGTTGCGCCGGAAGCTCGAACGCACATGATGAATGTAGGTCGCGTAAATTTATTTGCGCGCATCACCGGACGCGCCGCGTGAAGCCGGCGCACATCAGCTATCATCCCGGCACGCTGCGCCTACTCGACCAGACGCAGCTGCCGGCCGCGACCATCTTCTTGGACCTGCAGACGCTTTTTGAAGTGGCCGCGGCCATCAAGGAGTTGCGCGTTCGCGGCGCTCCAGCGATCGGCATCACGGCCGCGTATGCGATGGCGATCGAAGCGCACGAGCTTGCCCGCCAATCCCTTGACGCCGCCACTTTTTTGCAACGCGTGCAACGAGCGGGGACGGCCCTCATCGCCGTTCGACCAACCGCCGTCAACCTCGCGTGGGCGGTTCGGAGACAGGAGAAAACGGCGCAAGAGATGCTCGCCGCCGGCTCGACGCCTGCGGAAGTGGCGACCGCTTTGGATGAGGTGGCCCAAGTGATCCATCGAGAGGACATCGAGTCATGCCGGCGCATCGGCGATCACGGCGCATCCTTCCTTAAGAATTTGCGCGGCGGACAACCGCAAAGAGTCCTCACCCATTGCAACACAGGCGATCTCGCGACCGGCGGGTATGGAACCGCGCTCGGCGTCATCCGCTCGCTTTGGGCAAGCGGTCACTTGCAGCAGGTCTTCGTCGGGGAGACGAGACCCGTGTTGCAAGGCGCACGCCTGACGGCATGGGAGCTCGTGCAGGACGATATCCCTCACACGCTCATCACGGACAGCATGGCCGCGCATTTCATGCAGCGTGGCGAGATCGACGCGGTTATCGTCGGCGCCGACCGTATCGCACGCAACGGCGACGTCGCAAACAAGATCGGGACCTACGCATTGGCCGTGGCGGCCGGCGCCCATGGAATACCATTTCTCGTCGCGGCACCGCTGTCTACGTTCGATCCAGACCTCGCACGCGGGGACGAGATCGTCATCGAGCAACGCGGCCCGGACGAAGTGACGAGCTTCGCCGGCGCGCGCTCGAGCCCGCCAGAGACGCAAGCCGCAAACCCCTCGTTCGACGTCACCCCTGCGCAGCGCATCCGTGCGATCGTGACCGAGCGCGGAGCAATCGAGGCGCCATTCGGGCCGGCCATCGAGCGCTTGTTGACCTCTGCCCCGGCGGCCGCAAAGGCGCGCACGTGAGTCCGGCCGCAGGCCTTCGCAAACTCGGCTACTTGCCATACATCACGGCGCCGCCGGCACCACCCCCGCTCGTGATCATCGCCGGCAAAGAGCACCTTTTGGCCGATGAGATCCTTCGCTCGATCGTCGAAAGCGCATTGCCTGACGAATCCTTGCGACCGCTCAACGTGGACACGATCGATGCGGCCGTCACCACCGATTTTGACGATCTGCCGGAGAAGCTCCACGCGCTTCCGTTCTTGGCGGAACGGCGGGTCGTGACCATTCGGGGCGCTGCTGAGATGCGCAACGACGACCGCATCGCGTTGCGCGACGCGATCGGCGCGATTCCAGAACAATCACTGCTCGTGATCGACGACTCCGGCGAACCCAGAGCGCAGCGAGGAAAGGCGCCCAAAGACAAGGTCGACTCCGCGGGTTTTGCCAGCGGCCAGGTCAGCGCGCTCCTCATCGACACCTCTCTCGCTCCTGCAGACCGCGAGCGCTACATCGACCGGTACGCGGGATCCATCGGCATCTCGGTAGACGCGGGGGCGCGCCGCTATCTCGGCGGATTCGACAGCGTCGATGAGATCCGCAATGCGCTCGATCGCCTCGCCCTCATGGGCAAGAAGATCACGAAAGCAGCGGCCGAGGAATACGTGAAGCCTCCCGGAGATCCGAAACTGTGGGATCTCGGAAACGCAGTTGCGCGCGGCGACCTGGACGCCGCCATCCGCCTCGCCCACGAAATCGTCGCGCGGCCCGATGATTCCCCCGGTCCTCTCATCTGGCTCGCCGGCGATGCGCAGATAGCGTGGGAGTTAACGAACGGCAGCGACCCCAACAGCTGGGCGGCGGCGACGGGGCAATCCGCTTTCCGCGCCATCAAGCTCTGGGATTTCGCGCGCAAGCGCTCGCTGCAACAGGCCAGGGACAACGTGCGTCTCACCATGCGCGTCCTCGAGGACTCGCTCACCGGAAAGCGCGCCGGAGACCAAGCTCTCGACGAATTGATCATCCGCCTCTGCACCCAGAAGCCGTAAGGGGCGGAGAACCTGTTCGGTCCTCCGAAATTTTCGTTCGCATGAGAGTCGAAGCGTGAGCGACTCCTACCAATCCCCATTTTCGTGGCGATATGGGCGTGCAGAAATGCGCGCGCTCTTCTCGGATGCGACAAAACGACGCATGTGGCGCAAGCTCTGGGTCGCGCTCGCACAGGCGCAGTCAAAGGCAGGTCTCGTGAGCGAAGCCGAGCTCGCCGATATGCGCTCTCATATGGAAGAAGTCGACATCGACGCCGCACATGCGATCGAGGCGGAGATCGGCCACGACCTCATGGCCGAGTTGCGCGTCTTCGCATCGCAGGCGAAGATCGGCGGCGGTAAGCTGCATCTCGGTGCCACCTCGATGGACGTCGAGGACAACGTCGAGACAGCGCGCATGAAGGCGGCGCTGACCTTGCTGCTCGGCGCGATCCGCGATCTCTTGCGCGCGTTCGCCGACAAGATCGAAGAGCACGCCGACCTGCCGTGCATGGCTTACACGCATCTGCAAGCCGCCGAACCCACGACCCTCGGCATGCGCGTCGCGATGTGGGCGCAAGATCTCATGTTGGACTACGAGGAACTGCGCCGGGTCGCGGCCTGGCTGCCGAGCAAGGGGCTGCGCGGAGCTGTCGGCACGTCAGCATCCTACGAGGCGCTCTTGGGCGGCGCCGGTCGCGATCCCGACGATCTAGAACGCGACGTGCTCGCGGCATTCGATCTTCAGTCCGTCGTCGTGAGCGGCCAGACCTATCCGCGCAAGCTCGACTACATCGTGCTGGCCGCGATCGCCGGATTCGCGGCATCGTGCTCGAAGTTCGCCTTCGACGTGCGTGTGCTGGCCTCGAGCCCGTTTGGAGAGCTCGGCGAGCCGTTCGGGCGCATGCAAGTCGGTTCGTCGGCCATGCCCTTCAAGCGCAATCCGGTGCTGTGCGAGCGCATCAACTCGATCGCCCGCATCCCTCCGGCGCATGCCCAGATCGCATGGCAGAACGCGGCCGACAATCTTCTGGAGCGCACGCTCGATGACTCGGCGAACCGGCGTACGATCATCCCGGAGTCATTTCTCGCCGCGGACGAACTGGCTTCGCTCGTCGGCAAGGTGATCGGCGGCTTGCGCGTGGACAAAGCCGCAATCGCGCGCAACCTGGCCCGCTTCGGACCTTTTGCCTGCACCGAGGCGGTGCTCATGGCGGCGGCGCGGGCGGGCGCGGACCGCCAAGCGTTGCACGAACGGCTGCGCGAACTGTCGATGAAGGCGTGGGCCGATCTCGAAACGGGCGGGGCGAACCCATTAGACCGTCTGCTGCACGAGGACGAGCTCATCGGGCGGTACCTCAAACCGGCCCAGCTCGACCGCGCGATGAAAGTAGAAGCGCATACAGGGCTTGCGGCCTCACGGGCTCGAAAATTGGTTGCATCGCTACGCGCGCTGGTAAAGGAAAAAGGATGAACAAAGGCGCTGAGGTCGGTCGCGGAAAGACGAAAGTGCTCTACCAGAACCCAGGACTTGCCGAGACGCTCGTCGTCGTGCAGCAGGACAGCATCACGGCCGGCGACGGGGCCAAGCGCCATACGATCGCCGGCAAAGGCAGGCTCGCTGCGCTCACCACGAGCCGGGTCTACCGT
The DNA here is from genome assembly GCA_021325335.1 of Pseudomonadota bacterium. Classification (GTDB taxonomy): domain Bacteria; phylum Vulcanimicrobiota; class Vulcanimicrobiia; order Eremiobacterales; family Eremiobacteraceae; genus JAJPHJ01. The sequence continues at coordinate 25,988 of JAJPHJ010000013.1, forward strand.
CTGCTCAACGCGGCCGGGATTCCCACGCACTTCATAAGCGGCGGCGAAGACGAAGACCAAAACGAGATGGTCGTGCGCCAGTGCGAGATGATCCCCATCGAGGTGGTCGTGCGCGGCATCGCTGCGGGCTCCTACCTCAAGCGCAATCCGGGCGTGAAGTCCGGCACCATTTTTGCCCCGCGCGTGGTCGAGTATTTCTTCAAGGACGACGCGCGCCACGACCCGCAATACACGGCCGAACAGATCGTCGAGGAGAAGATCGCGACAACCCACGAGGTCGCGCTCATGTCCGACTACGCGCGCTTGGTCTTCGACATCTTGGCCCACGCTTGGCGGCTGCAGGACGTACTGCTCGTGGACCTCAAGGTCGAGTTCGGACGCGCCAAGTCCAAAGACGGCGCCAGCGAGATCGTGCTCGCGGACGTCATCGACAACGATTCGTGGCGCATCTGGCCCGCGGGCGACCAGGCGCTCATGCTCGACAAACAGATCTATCGCAACATCGCGGCGCCCAGCGCTTCGGATCTCGACGCGGTGAAATCGAAGTATGAAGAGGTCGCCGAACGGGTCGGGCGTTTCGCGCGGCGCTCCGGCGGGTTCGTCTCCATCATCATGGGATCGGCGTCGGACAAAGGTCACGCCGACAAGATCGCGGCGGCGCTCGACGGGTTCGGCGTGCCCTCGCGTCAGAACGTCGCGTCCGCGCACAAGACCCCGCTCTTCGCCCTCCAAAAAGTCCAGCAAGTCGACAACATGCTCGGCCGGGTGGTGTTCATCACCATCGCGGGGCGCAGCAACGCGCTGTCAGCGTTCGTCGATGCGGCGACCGCGAATCCGGTCATCGCGAGCCCAGTGCTCGGATCCACGTGGGGCGGCATGGAAGTCTTGTCGAGTTTGGCGTTGCCCGGCGGCGTCGCGAGCATGGTCGTCCTGGACGCGGAGAACGCTGCGCTCGCGGCCGCGAAGATCTTGGCAGCCGACGATTCGGTGATCTTTGGGCGGGTCGTGGTGAAGCAATACCGCAATCGGATGCAGATCCAAGAATCGGACGCTCGGCAGAACGCTCCCGCGGGGAACGGCAAAGCGGGCGCCTGATGGCACGAGCGGCGACCGCCGATCTCATCGCTCTCTCCGCTCAAGTGCTGCCCATAGAAGGCAGCGACGAAGACCTCAAGCGCCTCGCAGATAGCGAGGCGCTCGCGCTCACCCCCCCTGAGTTGCGGGCCATCCGCGAGCGCCTGGGTCGCGAACCCACCCGCGCGGAGGCCCACGCGTTCGCGATCCAGTGGAGCGAACATTGCTCGTATAAGAGCAGCCGGGCCTTTCTCGGCTCGTTGCCGACGCAGAGTCCGGACGTGCTCGTCGGTGTCGGCGAGGATGCCGGCGTCTTGCGAGCGGGTGAAATCGACGGCACGGAATACGGCGTCGTGGTGGCGCACGAAAGCCACAACCATCCCTCGCAAGTCGTGCCCTTCGAAGGCGCGGCCACGGGCGTCGGAGGGATCTTGCGCGATGTGCTTTGCATGGGCGCGCGCGTCGTCGCAAGCGCGGATCCCCTGCGCTTCGGACCCCCGCTCGCCGGCTCGCACGCGGCGTACGTCGCGGCCGGAGTGGTCGACGGGATCGCGGCATACGGCAACGCAGTGGGGGTGCCGAACCTCGCGGGCGATCTCTATTTCCATCCCTCGTTTCGCGACAACTGTCTCGTGAACGTCGTCGCGCTCGGATTTGTCCAGCGCGATCGGATACTCCATAGCCGCGTGCCGGAGCTCGGGGAGGGCTACGATCTTGTGCTCGTGGGCAAAGCGACCGATGCCTCCGGCTTCGGCGGCGCGGCGTTCGCGTCGTTGACGCTCGACGCGCAGGAATCGCACGCCAACAAAAGCGCGGTCCAAGTTCCGGATCCATTCCTCAAAAATGTCATCATGCGCGCGTCGTATGCCGCATTCGACACGATCGCCGCGCAAGGCATCAAGGTGGGGTTCAAAGACCTCGGTGCGGGCGGGATCATGGGGAGCTCCTCGGAGCTGTGCGCGGCGGGCGGGTTCGGCGCGGAGATCGACCTCGATGCGGTGCCGGTCGCGTTGCGCGGCCTCGCCCCCTTCGTCGTCCTGATGGCGGAGACGCAGGAGCGGATGCTGTGGGCGGTGCCGCCCGCGTTCACGCCGCAACTCCTGTCGCTGTACAACGAGCGTTTCACGCTGCCGGAGGTCGCCGCGAACGCGCGGGCTGCGGTGATCGGCAAAGTCACGCGCGACCGGCAATATGTGGTGCGTGCCGGCGGGATGCGCGTATGCGACCTGCCGATCGAGGTGCTGACGCAGCCGGTGCGCGCCACCTGGAAGCTCGGCCCCCCGCAGGCGCCCGCGCTCGCGGTTCCCGCTCCCCTCGTCACAGACGTGACCGGCGCCTTGCTTGCCGTGCTCGCACATCCGGATGTCTGCAGCAGACGACCGCTCATCGAGCGCTACGATACGGTCGTCAGGGGCGCGACCGCCATTCCCTCTGGCTACGCCGATGCCGGCGTGATCGTCATCGAGCGCCCATCGCCGCGCGCTGTAGCGCTCTCGGTGGACGGCAACGCGAGATTCGGTGCGATATCCGCGAAGCTGGCTGCGGCTCACGCCGTCGTCGAGGCGGCGCGCAACGTCGCTGCCGTCGGGGCGGTGCCGATCGGTCTCACCGATTGCCTGAACTACGGCAACCCCGAGGATCCGGTCGCCTATCGCGAACTAGCAGATGGCATCGAGGGCCTTGCCGAGGCGGCCCGCGCCGTCACGATCTCATCCGACGCCGGCTTGCCGTTCGTGAGCGGCAACGTGAGCCTCTACAACCACGCCGCAAGCGGCAGCGCGATCGTGCCCTCGGCCGTCGTCGCCTGCATCGGCCGGATCGACGACGTGCGCAAGACGGTCACCATGCAGTTCGTGGAATCGGGTGACGCGCTCTACGTGTTAGGCGCGCGAGATGACCGGCTGGGCGGCTCCGTGCTTGCCGGCGTGCTCGGCCTCACGCCCTCAGGCGAGCTCCCCGGGATCGACTATCAGGAGGTCAACGCGAGCCTGCGCGCCGTCATCGACGGCATCGGCCGCGGAGATGTCCACGCCGCGCACGACATCTCCGATGGCGGTCTGCTCGCCTGCGTCGCCGAGATGTGCTTGGGGGGAGACGGGGTTGGCGAGATCGGTGCGGTCCTTGCGTCGTGCGAGCAGTGGGCGCCGGGAATCGCGCCATCCGCCGCGTTGTTCGGCGAGGCTGGCGGCTTCGTCGTGGCCATCGCGCCCGATAGCCGCGCATCATTTGAGGAAGCTGCTCGATCGCTCGGCGCCCGGCCGATCCGCTTGGGCCAGACCGGCGGTTCGAGCCTCGTCGTCACCGGGGTGTGCGAAATCCCGCTCGGCACGGCGGCTGCCGCGTGGATGCGCCCGCTGCAGGACTTGTTCGCGTGAGCCGGCCGTCCGTGGCCGTGCTTGTGTTTCCCGGCACGAACTCCGAAGTCGAAACCGTCGACGCATGCGTCGACGCCGGCATGGACGCGCGCGCCGTCTTGTGGAGCGATCCACCCAGCCAGCTTCGTGACTACGCCGCGTACGTGCTGCCGGGAGGGTTTGCCTACGAAGACCGCGTGCGCGCGGGAGCCATCGCGGCCAAATCGCCAAGCGTTGCGGTGGTGGCGGAACAAGCCGCCGCGGGAAAGCTCGTCTTGGGACTCTGCAACGGCGCGCAAATCGTGGCCGAGGCCGGTCTCATCGGGCCGGTCGCGATCGCGCATAACCTGCCTGCAGGCCACTTCCAATGCAAGATCGTCGAGGTCGAGCTTTCTGCCTCGCCCGCTCGGTGTCCGATCACAGCCGCTCTGCCGCCGGGCGCACGGCTGAAGATGGCCATGGCGCACGGCGAGGGGCGCTTCACCGGTAACCCGCAGTTCTTCGACGGTCTCGAGCGCGATGGGCGCATCACTTTTCGCTTCGTGGGTGGCGCGCCCAACGGGGCGATGCATGCCGCAGCGGCCGTCTGTAACGAGGGTGGAAACGTCTTGGCCATCATGCCGCATCCGGAGCGTGTCGCCTGGAATTACAACCTCGCGTTCGAAGAACCGCGGCTGCGCGGCATGGACCCGATGCGCCCCTCCACCTCAGGCTCGCTCTTCGCAAGCCTCGCTCGCGCGCTGAAAGGGTAAAGCGCCATGCGGCGTCGCGGCACAAGACGATCGGGCTGGTACTGGCTCTTGCTCGTGCCGTACGTCGTCATGCTTTGGGCTCCGTCGTTCAACTCCATGACGCCGGCGCTCGGCGGAATCCCGTTCTTCTACTGGTACCAGTTCGTCTGGATCGCGCTCACGGCCGTCATCATCTGGATCGTCTATCGCTTGGCGCACGGCGGGGACGGCGCATGAGCTGGCCCGCCATCGCCGTCTTCCTCGCGCTGTTCGCGCTCGTCAGCGTGCTCGGTTTCTTGGGCGCCTATTGGAAGCGCGGCAATTTGGAGCTGCTTCACGAGTGGGCGCTAGGTGGACGACAGTTCGGGTCCCTCATCGCTTGGTTTCTCATCGGCGGCGATCTGTACACGGCCTACACCTTCGTCGCAGTCCCGGGCCTCGTCTACGGCACGGGCGCGCTCGCATTTTACGCGCTGCCCTACACCGCTATAGCTTTTCCGCTCGTCTTTGTGTTCGCGCCGCGCTTTTGGACGCTTGCTCGCAACCGCGGCTACATCACCTACGCCGACTTCGCGCGCGAGCGCTACGACAGCCGCAGCCTCTCACTCGCGGTCGCCATCACCGGCATCCTCGCGACCATGCCCTACATCGCCCTCCAGCTCATCGGCATTCAAGTCGTGCTCAAGGCGCTCGGATTCGCAGGATCGGGCCCGTGGCAAGACCTGCCGATCATCATCGCTTTCGTCATCCTCGCCGCGTACACGTATCGCGGGGGCTTACGCGCGCCCGCGCTCGTCGCGTTCGTCAAGGACACGCTCATCTACCTGACGGTCATCGTCGCCGCGATCGTCCTCCCCGCCAAACTCGGCGGCTGGGGCCACGTCTTCAGCGCCGCGCAGTCCGCGCTGGCGGCGCGGCCGACCCCGTCGGGCATCCTCCTCACGCCCGTTCAGTACAGCGCGTTCATCACGCTGGCCCTGGGCTCCGCGCTTGCCATCTTCATGTATCCCCACAACATCACAGGAGTGCTCAGCGCGAAGAGCCCGGCCGTCATCCGGCGCAATACGATCGCGCTGCCCATCTACAGCCTGCTCCTGGCGGTGCTCGCGACCTTCGGGTACATGGCGATCGCCGCGGGCCTCAAGCCGGCTTCGTCCAACGAAACGGTTCCGCAGTTGCTCGCCGCGATGTTCCCGCCGTGGTTCTTCGGCTTCGGCTCTGCCGCCATCGTCATCGGAGCGCTGGTCCCGGCCGCCATCATGTCGATCGCGGCCGCCAACCTGTTTACCCGCAACATCTATCGCGAATACATCAATCCAAGCTGCAGCGCGCAGCGGGAATCGACCAACGCAAAGCTCGCCTCATTGGTCATCAAGCTCGGGGCGCTCGTCTTCGTATTGGGACTGCGCAACATCGAGTACGCGATCAATTTTCAACTGCTTGCGGGCGGCTGGATCTTGCAGACCTTTCCCACGCTCATCTTCGGCCTTTACACGCGCTGGTTCCACCGCCGCGCGCTGCTCGCCGGCTGGCTCGTCGGGATGGCCGTCGCCACCTACATGCCGGCGACCAACGGTTTTCATCCCGTCTACGCGTTGGCGCTCGGCTCGTCGGTCCTCCACTGGTACGTGGCGTTCTTCGCGCTCGTCGCGAATCTCATCGTCGCGACGTTGCTGACGCCGGTCTTCGACGCCATCAAGGTCGCGCGCGGTGCGGACAAGACCCAGCCCGCGGACTACCTGGAGGCTGCATGAAGCTCGACGTCGCCATCGAGCCGATCGTCACGGACAACACCGCCTTCACGGTGTTGACCGCGTTGCGGCAACTGGGCTACGCGGAGCTGGAGCGTGTTTGGCGCGCGGATCACCTCCTGCTCGAGCTGAGCGGGGACGGATCCGCAGAAGAAGTGGTGGCACGGCTGTCGCGCGCTGAGATCGTCTTCAATCCGAACAAGCACCGCCTGCGTTACGCGATCGCCGGCGTTCGGGCGGCCCGAGGCGAGATGTTCGAGGCCCTCGTGCGCGACCGGGATGAGAACAACGACCGGCTCGTCGCGACGTTGCGCACCACGTTCGGCATCGCCGGCCTGCGCGCGCTCGAGCGCAGCATGGCGTGGCGGCTGGACGATCGAGCCGGACCGGCGACGATGAAACGGCTCGAATGGGCTTGTCAGGCGCTGCTCGCAAATCCGATCTCGCAGACGTACGAGATCCGCCCGGCACCGGAATATCGCGAGCTCGGGGAACCCGCGTCGGCGGCGTCGAAAAGGGTGCGATGAGGCATAAGGCCGGGCACGTCCCGTCGCTGTACACCATCGCGACGCTCGGCAGCCACTCGGCGCTGCAAATCCTCAAAGGCGCGAAGGACGAAGGCTTCCACACCCTCGCCGTCGTGACGCCCGCCAACGAGCGCCTCTACTCCAGCTTCGCCTTCGTCGACGAAGTCATCGTCATCCCGCACTACGGCGACTTTCCCAAACTCGAAAAAGAGCTCAACAAGCGCAAGGTGATCCTGGTGCCGCACGGCTCGTTCGTCGCGTATCTGTCCATGGAACAGCACAAGCGCATGACGACGCCGTACTTCGGGAACAAGGCCGTGCTCGATTGGGAAGCGGATCGCATGCGCCAGCGCGAGTGGCTGACGAAAGCCGGTCTGAAGATGCCGCGCCAGTTCACGAAGGCAAGCGAGATCGATCGCCCGGTCATCGTGAAGCTGTACGGGGCGCTCGGCGGCAAGGGGTATCTCTTCGTCAAGAACCCCGAAGACTTCACGGCGCGCGCTTCGCATCTGGTCGAGCAGCGCTACATCATGCAAGAATACGTGCTCGGCGTGCCGGTGTACATCCATTACTTCTACTCGCCGCTGACGGGCAAGCTCGAGATCATGTCCATGGACCGGCGCTACGAGAGCAACGTCGACTCGCTCGGACGCATCCCGCTCGCCGACCAGGAAGGCTGGGACATCTCTCCTTCGTACGTCGTCATCGGCAACCAGCCGATCAGCCTGCGCGAGTCGCTGCTGGCCGAAGCGTTCGACATGGGCGAGGCGGTCGTGCGCACGAGCCGGCAGCTCTGCCCCGATCGAGGGCTGTTCGGCGCCTTCTGCTTGGAGTCGATCGTGACGCCCGAGTCCGAGTTCTTCCTCATGGAGATCTCGGCGCGCATCGTCGCCGGCACGAATCTCTTCATCGACGGTTCGCCGTACTCGTATTTGAACTACGACGAGCCGATGTCCACCGGGCGGCGTATCGCACGCGAGCTCAAGAACGCGTTGCTCTCGAACAGCCTCGACCTCGTGCTCGATCAATCCAGCCGCTTGCCGGCGGACGCGTCCTCGGGCAAGAACGGCGAAACGGTGGCGGTGCCCGGACCCGGAGTTCCCGCCAACTGATGAGCGCAGCGACGGCTCCCAACGCCGCCCTCGCTGCCTACGATCACCGCCGCCTCACGCTCGCCTGCATCGGCAGCCACTCAGCCCTCGACGTGTGCTTCGGGGCCAAGCAGCAAGGCTTGCGCAACCTCGTCATCGCCGCCACGGGACGAGAGAAGACGTACGCGGTCGCTTACCGCACGCGCGCGGACGGAACGGGCTGCGTCGACGAGACGCTCGTCGTCGATCATTTCGCTGACGTGATCGGCGAGCCCATGCAGCGCGAGATGCTCGCGCGCAACGCGATCTTCGTCCCCAACCGCTCGTTCGAGGTGTACGCTCGCGAGCGGCACAGCTACGATGAGATCGAGCGCAGCATGCGCGTGCCCATCTTCGGCTCGCGCCGGCTCCTCCGGGCTGAGGAGCGTGACGAGGCGGACAATCAATACCGGCTGCTCGACGAAGCCAAGATCCGTTATCCGAGGCGCCTCGCCGGGCCGGACGAGATCGACGGTCTGACGCTCGTGAAGGCGCAGCACGCAAAGGTGCGCTTCGAGCGGGCCTTCTTCTTGGCGGCGACGCCCGAGCAATACCGCAAACGAGCCGCCCACTATCTCGCTTCCGGGGTCGTGAGCGAGGAGGGCCTTGCCAAAGCGGTGTTCGAGGAATACGTTCTCGGGCCGACCGTGAATCTCAACTTCTTCTGGTCGCCCATCCTCGGCGAGCTCGAGCTCTTGGGCACGGATACGCGTCGCCAGACGAACATCGACGGCATCCGCTCGCTGCTGGCCATCGACCAGGCGCCTCTTGGCGGGGCGTTCACGGCATCGATGGAAGAAGCCGGGCACATCGCGGCCACGATCACGGAATCGATGCTCGAGCCGGCATTCGATCTAGGCGAGCGCTTCGTGAAGGCCGCAGCACGGCGACGGCCGCCCGGGATCATCGGACCTTTCGCGCTGCAGTGCGTCATCGCGGCCGGCCCGCCCAAGTCGTTCGTGGTGTACGATGTCAGCTTGCGCATTCCAGGTTCGCCCGGCACGAAGTACACGCCGTACTCGGCATATCGCTGGGGCAGGGAGCTCTCGGTCGGAGAGCGCATCGCCAAAGAAGTGGTCATGGCGAAGGACAGCGGCCGTCTCGGGGAGATCTGCACGTGAAGAGCTCGCCGTCTGAGATGGTCGCGATCATCGATTTCGGCGCGCAGTACGCGCAGCTCATCGCCCGTCGGATCCGCGAGGAGCGGGTCTACTGCGAGATCTTTCCTTTTGATGCGAGCTTCGAAGAGATCAGCGCCGGCAACCCGTCCGCCTACGTGTTGACCGGGGGTCCGCGCAGCGTCCTCGAGCCGGGCGCTCCGCATCTCAACCCGAAGATCTTGGAATCCGGCAAACCCATCTTGGGGATCTGCTATGGGATGCAGGAGCTTGCCTACGCGTGCGGGGGCGGCGTGGTCCCGGGCTCCATCCGCGAGTATGGGCGCGCGGAGCTCTTCGTGGATGCGGCCCAGTCACTGCTGTTCTTGGACGTGCCCTCGCAGTTTAACGTCTGGATGAGCCACGGCGACACCGTGACGGAGCTCCCCAAAGGCTTCATCAAGCTCGCGCACACGCAAAGCTGCGCGCTCGCCGCGCTCGGCAACCCCGATAGCCAGTACTACGGCGTGCAGTTCCACGCGGAAGTGCGCCACACCGAGCACGGCCGGACGATCCTGCGCAATTTCCTCCGCAAGATCGCAGGACTGCACCATCAGTGGGAGATGAGCTCGTTCGTCGACCAGGCGGTCGAGGAGATCCGCGCTCGCATTGGCGACTCGAAGGCGATCTGCGCGCTCTCTGGGGGCGTGGACAGCGCGGTCGCGGCGACGCTTGTGGCCCGCGCGATCGGAAACCGGCTCACGTGCATCTTCGTCGATCACGGACTGCTGCGCGAAGGCGAAGCCGAGCAGGTCGTCGCCGCTTTTCGCGATGTCTTGCATTTGAACTTGGTCGCCGTCGACGCGCGGGCGCGCTTTCTCGAGCGCCTGGCCGGCGTGGACGACCCGGAAGAGAAGCGCGTCCGCATCGGGCGCGAATTCATCGCGATCTTCGAAGAGCAAGCCGCGCGGATCCCGGGCGTGGAATATCTGGTGCAGGGAACGCTCTACCCGGACGTCATCGAGAGCAAGACCCCGCAAAGCAAAGAAGGCGCGAAGATCAAGACCCATCACAACGTCGGCGGGCTGCCGGACGTCATGGCGCTGCGGCTGGTCGAACCGTTGCGCTTGCTCTTCAAAGACGAGGTACGCCGCCTCGGCGTGGAGCTTGGATTGCCCGCTCACATCGTCGAGCGGCAGCCGTTTCCGGGGCCGGGCTTGGCCGTTCGTATCCTCGGCAGCGTGGACGACGAGCGCCTGCGCGTGCTGCGCCGCGCCGATGCGATCGCGCGCGAAGAGATCGAACGCGAAAGCGAGGAGCGACCCTGGCAGTATTTCGCCGTGCTGACACCGCTGCGCAGCGTCGGCGTGATGGGCGACTTCCGCACTTACGGCAACCTCGTGGCCATCCGGGCGGTCGCAAGCGACGACGGCATGACGGCCGATTGGTCGCGCCTGCCGCATGACGTCTTGCAACGCATCTCGACCCGGATCGTGAACGAGATCCCCGAGGTCAACCGAGTGGTGTACGACATCACGAGCAAGCCGCCGGCGACCATCGAATGGGAATGAAAGTCCTCGTCGTCGGATCGGGTGCGCGAGAGCACGCGCTCGCCTGGAAGCTCAAGCAGCCCCCAAGCGCGGTGGACATCATCGCGGCGCCCGGCAATGCGGGCACCGCGCTTCTCGGCAGAAACGTCGCGCTCGGCGTGACCGCCGCGAATGAACTCGCGCAGCTCGCCGTCAAAGAACTGGTGGACCTGGCCGTCATCGGTCCCGAAGCTGCGCTCGCCGCCGGGGTCGCCGATGCCTTGCGTCGCTCCGGCATCGCAACATTCGGGCCGGATCGCGCCGGCGCGCGGCTCGAGACGAGCAAAGCGTTCGCCAAGCAGTTCATGCGCAGGTACGGCATCCCGACCGCCGCGGCGCGAGAGGCTCACGATCTCAAACAGGCGCAGCGGGCGCTGGCGCTCTTCCCCAACGGAGCGGTGCTCAAGGCGGACGGTCTGGCAGCCGGCAAGGGCGTCGTCGTGTGCGCGGAAACCGCCGTAGCCGAAACGGTGCTTCGGGATTGGTATGCGGAGCGCAATCTTCCAGGCGGTGGGTCGACCATCGTCATCGAGGAGCCGCTGCAAGGCCGCGAGGTATCGGTCATGGCCCTCGTTGACGGCAAGGGGTACCGCATACTCGCGGCAGCGTGCGACTACAAGCGGGCACAAGACGGCGACAGCGGGCCGAACACCGGCGGCATGGGTGCGTACTCGCCCGCTGCGGACGTGCTCGACGAGATGGCGCTCGCAGACATAGCCAAGCAGATCTACGAGCCCGCCATGGAAGGGCTGCGCCGTGAAGGGATCGACTACCGCGGCTGTTTGTATGCGGGACTGATGCTCACGCAGCGAGGCCCTTCGGTTCTGGAATTCAACGCGCGCTTCGGCGACCCCGAGACCCAGGTCGTGATGCCACGGCTCGCCGACGACTTGGGCGAACTCTTGTCGGCCGCCGCCACCGGCAGACTTGATGCTGTCTCCACGCCTCGATTTTCCCCGGACGCGTGCGTGGGGGTTGTGCTCGCAAGCCCGAGTTATCCACAACGCTCCGAACCGGTCGCGGGTCTCCCCATCGTTCCTTTGCCGGACGGAGCGATCGCTTTTTGGGGAGGCTCGGCGCTGGCCCGCGGGACCGTCGACGCGGCCGGCGGGCGAGTCGCCACGATCTGCGCGCTCGGCGCCGACATCGCGAGTGCGCGCCTGCGCGCTTACGAGGGCGTCCGTAGCTACGTCGCCGGCTTGCGACCGGAACAGGCCTTGCGCTACCGTTCCGACATTGGCGAACGGGCGGCGGTCCCGGTTCGTTGACAGTTCGGTGGGATTCAAGTAAGGTTAAATCATGATGCGCAGTGACCGGACGTTGCCGCAGCCGTACCAGCCGAAGCCGGCGGGCAGCGAGGACGCCGTGCACGACGCGTGCGGCGTGTGCGGGATTTTCGCACCCGGCGAAGACGTCGCGCGACCGACCTACTTCGCTCTCTATGCGCTCCAGCACCGCGGCCAAGAGAGTGCCGGCATCGCCGTCTCGGACGGCAACGAGCTGCGGGTTCACAAGCAGATGGGCTTGCTCTCGCAGATCTTCACCGAGGAGATCCTCTCCACGCTGCCCGGTTATCTCTCGGTGGGTCACACGCGGTACTCCACGACGGGCTCGTCGGTCGTCTATAACGCCCAGCCGCTGCTCGCGACGAGCGAGCTCGGCGCATTCGCCTTGGCGCATAACGGCAATCTCGTGAACACGGACGCGTTGCGGCGTCAGCTGGCTGCGACTGCGGCCGACGCTGCCGATTCGGATTCCGATGTCATCGCAAAGCTCATCGCGGCGTTCGACCACGGGAATATGGAAGAGCGGATCGTGGAGGTCATGCGTCGCTGCATCGGCGCGTTCTCGATCGTGCTCGCAACCGAGCGGCAGTTGTTTGGCTTCCGCGATCCGTGGGGGGTGCGGCCATTGTGCGTCGGCCGCTATGGCGATGGGTGGATGCTCGCGTCGGAGTCATGCGCGCTCAGCACGGTTGGCGCCGAATTCATCCGCGAGGTGCAGCCGGGCGAGATCGTCATCATCGACGACCGTGGCATGCGCTCGCGGATGGTTCCCACCGTCCACAAGCCCGCCAACTGCATCTTCGAATACATCTATTTCTCAAGGCCTGACACAAGCTATGCGGGCCAAGAGCTCTATCTCGCGCGCTACCGGATGGGTCGCGCGATCGCTCGCGAGCAACCAGTGGACGCCGACGTCGTCATCGGCGTACCCGACAGCGCGACTGCAGCAGCCATCGGATACGCAGACGAGTCAGGCCTGCCGTACATCGAAGGCCTCATGAAGAACCGCTACATCGGGCGGACTTTCATCTCGCCGGATCAGAGCATGCGCTCTCAGGGCGTGAAGCTCAAATTCAATCCGCTCGTGGCAAATCTCAAAGGCAAGCGCGTCGTGCTGGTGGACGACTCCATCGTTCGCGGCACCACGACGAGGCAGCTCGTCGCCATGTTGCGACGGGCAGGCGCGTCGGAAGTGCACGTGCGGCTGACCTGTCCGCCCATGCGGCACCCCTGCTTTTTAGGCGTGGACACGGCGACCTACGATCAGCTGATCGCGGCAAACCTGAGCGTGCCCGAGATCCGTGCAGCCATCAATGCGGATTCGCTCGGCTACTTGAGCGAAGAAGGTCTTGTGGGCGCCACCAGCCGGCCACGCAGCGACTTCTGCATGGGGTGCTTCACGGGCCGCTATCCCGCAGGCATTCACGAAGAGCTTACCGGAAAAGTCCGCGAACCCCAACCCGTCGTGTAGCGTCGGCAAATTCATTTGCCCACAAATGAAGATTGGAGATACGATGATTCTTCGGACCACTCTCACGCTTGTCGCCCTCGTGGCTCTCTTGTCCCCCGCCGTTGCCCGCACCATCGCCGTGCCCTCGGGCACGGTGATCTACGCGACCTCGAACAACTCCATAAGCTCGAAGAGCGCCTATCAAGGCGAGAGCTTCTCGTTCACGGTCCGGGCGCCGTACCCGAACGGCGATTCGGGCTTTGCCGGCGCGAGGCTCTGGGCTCGCGTGGTGCAAGCGCGCAAGGCTGGACAGGGAACGAAACCCTTGCTGAGTTTCATCATCGACAAGATCACCATGGTCAACGGTTCGTCAAGTCCGATCTATGCGAATCTCGTGTCGGTCGAAGAGAACACGAAGAGCAACATCGGCACGGTGGCGATCGGCGCCGTCGCTGGGATGATCGCTGGGAACATCCTCGGCAAATGGCTTGGCACGAACATCGGCGGAGCCGTGGGCTTGACCGCAGGCACGCTCTACGCGCTGAACAGCAAGACCGACGTGACCATTCCCGAGAACGGTCAGGCCAAGTTCACGCTCACGCAACGTCTCACGGTCACCCGCTAGCTCTAATGGAGCGGCGCGAATTTATTCGCGCCAATGATCTAGCGGGCGCGAATTTATTCGCGCCAATAATGTAGCGGCGCGAATTTATTCGCGCCCTAAGGTTTGGGCGTCAGGCGCTCGTAGGCGGCATCGTCGGCTTTGTTGTGGAGCGAAGCATGCGCGAAGAGCTCCGCGAGCCGGGCCAGCGGCCGGACGCCGACGGCGGTCGGACCCTTCACGAGATGTCCGAGATCTTTGTCCGTCCACGACGAGCCGGCGATGTCCAAATGGATCCAAGGCGCCGTGTCGACGTACTCTTTGAGGAACATCGCTCCGTAAATCGTGCCTGCCTGCCTTCCGCCTGAGTTCTTCATATCGGCGATATTGCTCTTGATGAGCTCCGCATATTCGGGGAACAGGGGAAGCTCCCAATATCGCTCTCCGTACGGCGCGCTCGCTTGATGGAAAAGATCGACGAATTGGCGGTCGTTCGACATGACTGCCGTCGAGACGTTGCCGAGCGCGATGACGGCAGCACCGGTCAAGGTCGCGATGTCCACTAGGTGCGTGGCTCCGAGCTTGCGCGCGTAGCACAATCCGTCGGCGAGCACGAGCCTGCCTTCGGCGTCGGTGTTCGTGATCTCGATCGATTTGCCGTTCATGGCGCGCACCACGTCGCCCGGCTTCGTGGCCTTGCTCGAGGGCATGTTGTCGGTCGCCATGACGATGCCGATCACGTTGGTCTTCGGCTTGAGCTGCGCGATGGCCGCCATCGCTCCGATGACGGCAGCGCCCCCCGCCATGTCGCCTTTCATCGCGTCCATGTCGAGCGCGGGCTTCAGCGAAATGCCGCCCGTGTCGAACGTGATACCTTTGCCGACGAGGCCCAGCGTGTGCTTCGCGTTCTTGTCACCGCGATATTCGAGGACGATCACCTTGGGAGGTTGATCGGCGCCGGCGGCGACCGAGAGCATGGACCCCATCCCCAAGCGTTTCATCTCCGCGCGGTCCAATACCGAGATCTTCAAGCCGTGCTGGCGCGCGAGCTCCGCCGCTCTCTTCGCAAGGTGCGTCGGCGTCATGTCGTTCGATGGAAGATTCACCATCTCGCGAACGATGTTCGAAGCTTCGCCGAGAATCATGCCCCGCGACACCGCGCGATCGTGCTCTTTTACCGCGGCGGGCGTTCCGACCACGAAAGTGATACTGGCAAGGTCAGACGGTTTGCCGTTGCGGTTGCTGCGGTACGGAGCGGCGTCGAAGGTGGCCATAAGCGCGCCCTCGGCGGCGTTCTCCAAGACGTTGTCGGTGGAGAACGGGATCGGCTCCGGGATCTGGATCGCGAGGTTGGGCAGCTTGCGCGCCGCCGCTGCTCGCACCGCAAGGCCGGCGTAGCGAGCGAAGGTCGCCGGATGCAAGCCGGCACGCGATCCAATCCCGACGACGATAACCCGTTTTGCACCGACGCGCGTATTGCCCGGCACGACCGTGACTTCGCCGTCGCGGCCGCGGAGTTCGCCGCGCTTGCGCATGTCGCTCAGGACGGCGCCAAGCGCGCGATCGACTGCCACAAACCCCGAGCTCGGATTGCCGTCTGAGAACAGCGCGACGGCAAGCGCATCGGTTTTGACCCGGCTCGATTGAGCCGCGCGAACATTCAGCTTCATTCGCGGGTGATTATACAAACCCGACAGACCGACCTTGGCGCCGGCATAGGGAGGCTTCGCGCATGCGACAAACGACGGGTCTATGAGGGAGGATGCATACGGCGCTGCCGGTGTGGACATCGATGCAGCGAACGAAGCGGTCGAACGCTATCGCTCGCTGCTCGAGGAGCAGCGCGACCAGCGTGTGCTGCGCGGCATCGGCGGATTCTCCGGCTGTTTCTCGTTCGAGGGATATCGCGAACCCGTGCTCGTCGCGAGCACCGATGGGATCGGCACCAAGGTCATCGTCGCCGCGCAACTCGGAAGGTACGACGGCGTCGGCGCGGACCTCGTCAACCACTGCATCAACGATGTGCTCTGCGCCAACGCGCAGCCGCTTTTCTTCTTGGATTACCTTGCTATGGGCAAGCTCGATGCCGACGCGGCGGCAGCCATCGTCGCCAGCATCGCGGCAGCGTGCAGACGGTATGACGTGGCCCTGCTCGGAGGCGAAACGGCGGAGATGCCGGGCGTGTACACGCCGCCCCAATTCGATCTGGCCGGCACGCTCGTGGGAGCGGTCGAGCGGTCCGATCTCATCGATCTTACGGCAGTGATACCGGGCGACGTCATCCTCGGGCTGCCCGCCAACGGGCTGCACACCAACGGGTACTCGCTCGCCCGTCGCGTGATTGCGCGTGACTCGTGGCATGAGCCCGTGGCGCTTGACGCGTCGGAAACGATCGCCGATGCGCTGCTCGAAGTCCATCCCTGCTACCTGGAAACCGTGCGAGATCTGCAACGCTCGGGGATCGCGATCAAGAGCGTGGCGCACATCACGGGCGGCGGCGTGATGGATAACGTACCCCGAGCGCTACCCGAACATCTCGCGGCTCGATTCGATGCCTCGACCTGGCACGTACCGCCGATCGTTGCGCTCGTCGCGCGGCGGGCACGGCTAACGGACGATGAGGCGTATCGGACGCTCAACATGGGCGTCGGTTTTTGTTGCATCGTCAGCGCCGCCGACGGACCGCGGGCGATCGCAATCGCAAACGCGTCTCTCGCGACGCATCCGGTTCCGCACGCAGCGGGCGCCGCCGCTCTGATCGGCGAGGTCGAGCCCGCACACCCATGTGGCCCTCGGGTGATCGTCGCCAACGCGTTCCGATGAACGCGCACGTGCATTCCAAAGAGCAGGCACGCGTTGCCGCCGCAATCCTCGCGTCCGGGAACGGATCCAACCTCGATGCGGTCATCGCGGCCCAGCGAGCGGGACTCTTGCCCATCGATATCCGACTCGTCGTTTCGAACAACAAAGATGCGCTCGCGCTTGAGCGGGCCGTACGCGCAGGAATCCCCGCGCGCTTGCTCGTCTACGAGAAGGGTCGCGAAGACCGCAGCGCGTATGCACGGCGCCTGGCGGCGCTCATCAAGGAGAGCGGCGCGACCTTGGTGCTTCTGCTCGGCTGGATGCACGTGCTGGCCCCGGAATTTTTGGACTCGGGTTTCGAGGGCGTGCTCAATTTGCACCCCGCCTACCTCCCGGAAGACCCCGGCGCGGATGCGGTTGACTTCCCTGACGGCGTGCGCACGCCCGTATTTCGCGGCGCACACGCGCTGCGTGACGCGCTTGCCGCGGGCGTGCCGTGCACGGGCGCGAGCCTGATGCAAATCACTTCTCAAGTGGACCGGGGCCCCGTGCTCGCGCGAAAACCGATGCGACTCGAGCCTGGCGAGAATGAGGCCACGGCGCTCGAGCGGTTGCATGCGCTCGAGCGAGACGTCGTCCGCGAAGGGCTGCTCCGCTGGCTCAAAGAGCGCGAGACTTCATGAGCGCATTCCGAAGGACGAAGATCGTGGCCACGCTCGGACCATCGTCGTGCGAGCCGCCGATAGTGGCGCGGCTGGTCGAAGCGGGCGTCAACGTCTTTCGTATCAACATGTCGCACGCGACGCACGAACAGTGCCGGCAATGGACGCAGTCCGTGCGTGAGGCGGAGCGCCGAGAACAAACGGTCATCGCCGTGCTTGCAGACTTGCAAGGCCCGAAGCTGCGCATCGGCGAGCTCGAGGGCCACAGGCCGGTGCACTTGACCGCAGGCAAACCCTTTGAGATCACGACCGCGCACGTCGTGGGCAACGCGCAGCGCGCCGCCACGACCTACACAGCCCTGCCGCAAGACGTGAAGCCGGGCGACCGGATCTTGCTCGACGACGGCCGGATCGAGCTGCAGGTGATGTCCACCTCGGGAACCGTCGTGACCACGACCGTCGTCAACGGAGGCGAGCTCGGCGAGCACAAGGGGATGAACCTGCCTGGAGTGCACGTGTCGTCGCCCTCGCTCACGGAGAAAGATCGCGAGGACCTGGTCGCGGCGGTGGCCGCGGGCGTCGACTTCATCGCGCTCTCGTTCGTCCGGAGCGCGGCCGACGTGCGCGATGCCAAAGCGGCGATGAAGGCGGCGGGCGCCGCCACGCCGGTCGTCGCCAAGATCGAAAAACCCGAGGCGATCGATGCCCTCGAGGAGATCCTCGACGTGGCCGACGCCGTCATGGTCGCCCGCGGGGACCTGGGGGTTGAGATGGCGCCCGAACGCGTTCCCACGTTGCAAAAGCAGATCATCCAGCGGGCTCGAGCGCACATGATCCCGGTCATCACGGCGACTCAGATGCTCGAGTCCATGATGCACAACCCTCGTCCGACGCGGGCGGAGGCGTCCGACGTCGCCAACGCCATCATCGACGGCACCGACGCCATCATGCTCTCCGGCGAAACGGCTGCGGGAGAGTATCCGATCGAATCCGTGGCGACGATGAACCGCATCGCGCTCGAGGTCGAGCACAGCTTCCCGCCGTTGCGCGACCGGCGGCGGACGAGCGTGACCAATGATTCGCAAGCGATCTCGCAAGCCGCCATCTCGATCACGGAGTCCATAGACGTCAAAGCGATCGCCGCCTTCACGCGCACTGGTTTTTCCGCGCGCATCGTGAGCAAGGACCGCCCGAGGGTGCCGGTCTATGCCTTTGTGCCGGATAGCACGATCGCGCGGCGTCTCATGCTCGATTGGGCGATCCAACCACGCGTGCTGGATTTCGGCAAGACCACCGACGAGATGATCGCCGTCGTCGAAGAAGAGCTGCTCAGCCTCAACGCGGTCGAACGTGGCCAGGCAGTCGTGCTCGTCGGGGGCACGCCGCTCGGCGTCGCGGGGCGCACGAACCTCTTGAAGATCATGCGCCCCGGAGAATCCTAAGAATCGCGCAAATTACCACGCGAAATTTGGATCGACGAGCAACTCGTTGGGCTTGACGCGCGCCACATCTCCCCGATAGAACGCCGCCGCTGCGATCATAGCTGCGTTGTCGGTGCAATATGCAAGCGGCGGAACGAGTACGCGGATGCCGAGCGCGCTCGCTCGCGCGCGCAGCTCGTGGCGCAGCGACGAGTTCGCGGCCACGCCGCCGGCGAGCGCGATCGTCGTTTGCCCAAGATCCTTCGCGGCCGCGAGCGTCTTGTCGCACAGCGCATCCACGACCGCCGCCTGGAAACTCGCCGCGATGTCGGCAAGCCTGGCCGTGCGGTCTTCTGGATGCGCCTCGAGGTGGTAGCGAACCGCCGTCTTGAGGCCGGAAAAGCTGAACGAGAACGAGCGCTCGCGGTGCAATCCGCGTGGGAAGTCGAAGGCCTTCGGATCGCCCGATTGCGCAAGGCGATCGATCGCCGGGCCGCCGGGGAAACCAAGTCCAAGCAGCCGCGCGACTTTGTCGTACGCCTCGCCCGCTGCGTCGTCAAGCGTTCTCCCGATGACTCGGTGTCGGTCCGGCGCCTCGACGAAGATAAGATCGGTGTGACCTCCCGACACCACAAGACACAGGAAAGGAGCAGCGGGGAGTGCTTTTGACGGATCGTGCGGGTCTTCAAGATAGTTGGCGAAGAGATGGCCATGCAGATGGTTGACGGCAAAGGCGGGAAGGTCGCGCGCGAGCGCAAGCGCCTGCGCCGCTGCGACGCCCACCACCAAGCTTCCGGGCAGGCCGGGGCCGCACGTCACGGCCACTCCGTCGATATCGACAAAAGTGCGCCCGGCTTGGCGCAAGGCCAAGTCGATGACCGCGTTGATCGTCTCCGCGTGCTTGCGGCTTGCGATCTCGGGAACGATGCCCCCGTACACGCGATGAAACTCGTCCTGGCTCGCGAGCACATTGCTTTCGACCGAGCGCCCGTCGACGACGACGGCAGCGGCGGTGTCGTCGCAGGAGGTCTCAATCCCCAAGAGGCGCATCAGCGCCGTGCCGCGGTATCCGCAGCCAGCTTCGCGAGGAAGTCCGTCATCGGCATCGAGGTCTGCTCGCCCGAGCGCGAGCGAACGTTGACCGTACCCGCGGCCACTTCGCTTTTGCCGACGACGAGCATGTAGGGGACTTTCTGCATTTGTTGGTTGCGGATTTTTTTCTGCAGCCGCTCGTTGCTCGCGTCGACCTCGGCGCGAAAACCCGCCTCGCGCAACTGTGCCTGCAGGCCGCGCGCATATTCCAGCTGCTCGTCGGTGATGGGAAGGACCGCGGCCTGGATCGGCGCGAGCCACACGGGAAACGCCCCGGCATAATGCTCGATGAGCACGCCGAAGAACCGCTCGACCGAACCCAAGAGCGCGCGGTGCACCATGAGCGGCGTCTTCTGCGACCCGTCTTCCGCGACGTAGCTGAGCTCGAATCGCCGCGGCAGGTTGAAATCGAACTGCACCGTCGTGAGTTGCCAGGGCCGGCCGATCGCGTCGACGAGCTTCACATCGATCTTCGGGCCGTAGAAAACCGCTTCGCCCGGGATGTACTTATACGCGACCTTCATGCGGTCGAGCGTGCTCTTGAGCGCGTGCTCCGCCTGCTCCCACTCTTCATTCGTGCCCGCATAATCGCCGGGGCGGTTCGGATCGCGGGCCGAGAGCTCGACCTCATAGCGGTCGAATCCGAAGACGCGTAAGACCTCCCACGCGAATTCGACGCAGTCCTCGATCTCGCGCTCGATCTGAGCAGGCGTGCAGAAGATGTGCGCGTCGTCTTGCGTGAAGCCGCGCACGCGCAGCAGGCCGTGCAGGACGCCCGAGCGCTCGTACCGGTACACCGTGCCGAGCTCGGCCAGTCGTACGGGCAGCTCCCGGTAGCTGCGCAGTCGCGATTTGTAGATGAGGATGTGCCCTGGACAGTTCATCGGCTTGAGCTGGTAGCGGTCGTGCTCCACCTCGAGCGGCCCGAACATATTCTGCTTGTAGAAGCCCGTGTGACCGCTCGTCTGCCACAGCGCGAGCCGCATGACGTGCGGGGTGTAGACCATATCGTAGCCGCGCCGGATGAGCTCGGCCCGCAGCCAATCCTCGATCAGGCGCCGTATCGTGCCGCCTTTTGGATGCCAGAAAATGAGCCCCGGCCCAGCCTCCTCCTCGATGGAGAAGAGCTCGAGCTCCTTGCCGAGCTTGCGGTGGTCGCGCCGCTCTGCCTCGGCCAACTGCTTGAGATACGCGTCGAGTTCGGACTGCGAGGGAAACGCGGTTCCGTAGATCCGCTGCAGCATCGGATTGTGCTCGTCGCCGCGCCAGTACGCGCCGGCGATCGAGAGGAGCTTCACCGCTCCGACCTCGGCGCTCGTCGCCACGTGGCCACCGCGGCAGAGGTCCGTGAAGTCTCCGATGGTGTACATCGTGAGCGGTTCGCCCGCAGGAATGCCCGCGAGAATATCGAGCTTGAAGGGCTGATCGCGCTCGGTGTAATAGCGCGTCGCCGCCGCTCGCTCGATCGGTTTGCCTTCCATCTTCAGATTGGCCAGGATGAGCTCGTTCATGCGCGCTTCGATGCGCGGCAGGTCTTCTGGGACGAACGGCGTCGTCTTGAGAAAATCGTAGTAGAAGCCGTCCTTGATCGCGGGTCCGATCGCAAGCTTCACGTCAGCGCCGAAAAGGTCGATCACTGCGTGCGCGAGCAGATGCGCAGCGGTGTGGCGCAACGGATCGAGGTCGGTCGTCGGGGCCGCTGAGGGCTGCGTGCTCAGATCGTCTCCGTTCCCTGGCTGGCGGGCGGAGCGAAGAGCGAATTCGCCACGGGCACGTTGTCTTTGACACTGCGCAGCGTCGTGGTGATCGTCGGGAAGCCATCGGATCGGGTGGTCGTCAAGCTCTTGGGGTACAGCTCTCCAAGCGGGCCTGCGCCGAACGCGTCCACGGTCGACGTCAACGTCGCATTCTGTTCGACTGTGCGATCCATGATCGGTTGGAATGTCTGTGGATCGAGGATCATGTCGTGCGACACGCCGCCCTTGGGGGCGATGGCCACGACATAATACGGCTTGCCATCTATGGTTTCGGCAGGTTTGAGCGAGACGACGGTGGGCCAGCGCTCGGGGAAGATCTCCGAATTGTTCGCGCCCACTGCGTCGGTGATGAGCTCCGCGCGGCGCTGACCGGAAAGGAGGTGCACCACCCCACTTGCGTCTTGCATCCACGCGAGCTTGCCGTCGAAGCCGCTGACGAGCGCGCCGCCACCCGACTCGGGCGCGACCACCTGCAAGTAGTAGTTCGGCGCTTTGGTGGTCGTCGTCACGATCATCGTGTGGTTGAGCAGGGTGAAGCTGAACACCGACACTTGCGTCGTGATCTTCGCGAGCAGTTCTTTGCCGCCCACCGCCGCGGTGTAGCGCTGCATGATGGCGGCGAGATCGGCTGTCGCAACACTCGCCGCAGGCGCAGGCGCGGTGGGTTGGGCGGCCAAGCGCACGGTGCCCGCCGCAACCAGCGCCACCCCAAGGACCAGAAAAGCCAAGCGATGTCCCATGCAACCCCCGTGCAGCAGGTTTCCACGCATGCGGTCTAAGCCACTTCTAAAGTTGGCAAGGTATCATGGGTATAAACCCTTCGACGCTGGTCGCTGCGGAGCGCCATCCTCACCCGAATCTCATGAGGAATCGCGTGTCCGCGCACGTTGTTCGAGCAGAACGGTGTCGACATGCAAAGGACGACACGCCCATGAAACCCTCGCACAAACGCACGCTTTTCATCTCGCTTTCCGTCATCGCGGTCTGCATCATCGCGTTCGTCGCGGTCCATGCCTCGCAACGCAAGAGCGACCCGCGCTACGTGACCGCAAAGGCGCAATACGCGGACATCAACGCGACCATCCAAGAGACGGGCACCATCAACCCCGTCGATGAGGTGGATGTCGGCACGCAGGTCTCCGGCACGATCGCGCAGCTCAACGTCGACTACAATTCGACCGTGCACAAGGGCGAGGTGCTCGCTAAGCTCGACCCCACGAGTTTCCAGGCGGCCGCCGATCAAGCGAACGCCACCCTCGCCGTGGCGCGCGCGCAAGCCGCTGCCGGCACCAGCACGATTGCACAGAACGCAGCGAACACGCAGAACATGGTCGCAAACGAGCAGCAGCTCGAGGCGAACGTGAGAAAGGCGCAAGCGCAGGAGACGCTGACCAGTCTCACCGTGCAACGCGATAAGCAGCTGATCGCCAAGGGCTACATCTCCCAGAGCCAGCTCGACACGGACGTCGCCGCCGAAAACAGCAACCTCGAAGCGCTCCGGGCGGCGGAGCAGCAAGCCAAGGGCGGTACGGCGCAGGTCACAGGCGCCGGCGCGAGCGAGCAGGTCGCGCAGAACCAAGCCGCAGCCGCGGGCGCGCAGGTCGAAGTGGCAGCCGCCCAAGCCGAGCAGGCGAACTACAATCTCGGGCGCACGGTCATCACGAGCCCGATCGACGGCATCGTCGTATCGCGCGCGGTGAGCGTGGGGCAGACGGTCGCAGCGTCGTTGCAGACGCCGACGCTGTTCGTCATCGCCTCCAGCCTTAAAGACATGGAAGTCGACGTTTCGGTGGACGAGGCCGACGTCGGGCAACTCCGTCAAGGCCAGACCGCCTACATCACCGTGCCCGCGTATCCGAACGTGGAGTTCAAAGGCGTGGTCAAACAGGTCCGCGTCAATCCGACCACGGTTCAAAACGTCGTGACGTACGACGCCGTCGTCATCGTGCATGACGAGCAGGAGCGCCTCAAGCCCGGTATGACGGCAAACGTGACGATCGATGTCGTCCATCGCCCCAACGTCTTGACCGTTCCCTTGGCCGCGCTGCTCTACCGTCCGGCCGCACAGCACGGTGCGGGCGCGTCAGCGCCGGGCGCCGCCGCCGCGCCGCCGGTCGCGGGCGCGCCCGGATCCAAGGTGACGCTGTGGTTGCTGCAAGGCAATAAACCGGTCGCAACACCCGTCGTGATCGGCTACTCGGACGGCAGCAACGTGCAAGTCCAACAGGGATCGCTCAAGCCCGGCGATCTGGTCATCACGAGCGAGATTCGCGCTTCCACCGCTCGCGCCACAAGCCCCAACGCTTTTGGACCGGGACTTGGCGGAGGCCGGGGCTGATGGACCTGCTCGCCGCGCCGGTCATCGAAACGCGCGAACTGCGCAAGACCTACGACATCGGCTCCGTGCAGGTCCACGCCCTCAACGGCGTGAGCGTGTCGATCGATCGCGGCGCGTTCACGGCGGTCATGGGCGCGTCGGGTTCGGGCAAATCCACCTTCATGAATCTCATCGGTTGCCTCGATCAACCGACTGCGGGTTCGATCTTCCTCGAAGGCCAAGACGTCGCGAAGATGACGCGCGATCAGCTCGCGGAAGTGCGCAACAAACGCATCGGATTTGTGTTCCAGGGCTTCAACCTGCTCTCGCGCACGAGCGCGCTCGACAACGTCTCGCTCCCCATGCTCTACGCCTCGGTGCCCAAGGAAGAGCGCGAGGAGCGCTCGCGCGAGGCGCTCACGAGCGTTGGTCTCGGGTCGCGGCTGCGCCACACGCCCACCGAATTGTCCGGCGGCCAGCAACAACGCGTCGCCATCGCGCGCGCTTTGGTCAACCGGCCCTCGCTCATCTTGGCCGACGAGCCCACGGGCAACCTCGACAGCCATAGCGGCAAAGAGATCATGGAGCTCTTCCGCGGGCTCAACGAAGAACGTGGGATCACGATCGTGATCGTGACGCACGAAGCCGACATCGCGGCCTGGGCACGCAGGGTCATCACGTTCCGAGACGGGGAGATCGTGGACGACAAGGCGGTGGCGGCATGAACGCGCGGGCCCTCTTCGGCGTCGCGTGGCAAGCGCTCGTGCTCAACGCCTTTCGCTCCGTGCTCACCATGCTCGGGATCATCATCGGCGTCGGCGCGGTCATCACGTCCATGGCCATCGGCAACGGCGCCAGCGCGGCGGTGGCAGCGCAGCTGGCCCGGCTCGGCAGCAACCTCATCGTCGTCGTTCCCGGCAACATCGTGCAAAGCGGCGTGAGCTTAGGGGCGGGCGCGCGCCAGTCGCTCCTGCCCGGTGACGCGAGCGCTCTGGCCCAGCAAATCCCCGGCGTGTCGGCCGTCGCGCCGCAAGCGAGCATGACCGCCCAGGTCGTCGCCGGCAACAACAACTGGTCGACGCAGATTCTCGGCACGACGCCACCGTGGCTGCAAGCGCAAGCATGGACCCTGGCAAGCGGCCGGTTTTTCAGCTTCCAGCAAAACCGGGAGATGGCCAAGGTCGCGGTGCTGGGCCAGACCGTCGCCAACAATTTGTTTCCGAATGAGAACCCGATCGGCAAGGGGATCATCATCCGCAACGTGCCGTTTCAGGTCATCGGGGTCTTGGCTTCCAAAGGCCAGACGGGATTCGGCCGAGATCAAGACGATCAGGTGGTCATCCCGCTCAACTCCCTGCAGATCAGGCTGACCGGTCAGAAGTGGCTCGGCTCGATCACGATCTCCGCCCAGTCTCCCGACCAAGTCGACTCCATCATCAGCTCGAGCGAATCGCTCTTGCGCTTGCGCCACGGGCTTTCGCCCAAGCAACCCGATGATTTTTCGATCCGCAATATCTCCAACGTGCAACAAGCGGCGAGCGCGACCTCCCGCGTGCAGTCGCTGCTGCTTGCGGGCGTCGCTGCCGTCTCGCTCATCGTCGGCGGCATCGGCATCATGAATATCATGCTCGTGTCCGTGACCGAGCGTACCCGCGAGATCGGCATTCGCATGGCGATCGGCGCGAAAGAGCGCGACGTCTTGCTGCAATTCCTCGTGGAGGCCGTCGTGCTCGCCCTCATCGGCGGCATGATCGGCATCCTTGTCGGACTGCTTGCGTCGTGGCTGGCTTCGGTGTTCGGGGGCTGGACGGTGATCGTCTCCCCTGCGTCCATCGCGATGTCGTTCACCTTCGCGGCGCTGGTCGGAATCGTGTTCGGGTTCTATCCGGCACGGCGGGCTTCGGTGCTCAACCCCATCGAAGCGCTGCGCCACGAATGACGCCCGAGAGGTTCGGATAACGGCGGACCTCTAAGGCCGCCCGTCAAAACACACTCCTCGATGGCACGAGCTGCGACCTGGCGCGGCACGCCGCGCTCTCTGTGGGCAGGCGTCGTTTGCTTTGCAGCGCTGTACGTGTTCTTGGACTTCAACAAGCTCTACGCGTTGCGTTATGGTTCGGACGTCGGCACGTTCGTCCAAAGCCTTCTCAATTTCGCGCACTCAGGCTCGACGTTCAACTGGCCCGAACACCAGCAACATCTCGCCGTGCACGACTCGTGGGCGCTTTTGGTGCTGGCGCCGCTGCTCGCGCTCTTCCCCAGGCCAGAGACCTTGATTGTCGTGCAAGTGCTCGCGATCGCGCTTGCAGCGCTTCCTTTATATGCGTTCGCGCGGGGCTGCGGCCTCGCGACCGTCCCTGCGCAGCTGCTGTCGCTCGCCTATCTCATCAGCCCTTCCGCGCAGGGGTTCGCGTATATGGACTTCTCGGAGAACGCCTTCGTGCCGGTGTTGGGGTTTTCGCTCGCGCTTGGGGTGCAGCGGCGCAATCTGGTTGGCTCGCTCGTGTTGGCGCAGCTGCTCATGGGCCTCAAGGAAGACCAGATCTGGTTCTTGGCCTGGTTCGCGCTTGCCGCGGCCATCTGGTACGATCGCAAGCTCGGACTGAGCGTCCTCGCACTCGCGGCCGTCAACGGCGCGCTCTACTACGGCATCCTCCATCACTTCGGGCTGGCGGCGGTCCGGCCGCAGTACGGCCTGCGCATCCAGTGGTGGCCGCAAGACCTCGCCTTCTTGCTCGAAGTGCTAGCCCCGTTTGCCTTCGCACCGCTTGCGTTGGGCTGGCGCATCGCGCTCGCGGCGCCGCTCATCGCCGAGATCACGATGAATGAGACATGGAGCTATCCGATGGCGCGCGCAGGGACGCACTACTCGGTCCCGCTCGTCACGCTCATCGCCATTGGCGCCGTGTTGGCGACAGCGTCACGGCCGGCGCTGGCCCGAGCCGCGATCGTCTGCGCGTCGATCATGGCGTTATTCTTCAACGTGACGGTGCTGCATTTCGGGCGCGCTCTCTACCCGCCACGACTCGGCGCATACGCTCGAGCCCGGCGCTTGGCGCAAAGCGGCGAGGCGTACACGTACACGCGCACCGATGAAGGCGCGTTCGTCGTCGCCTCGCCGAACGTCAACGTTCGTCTCGTGCCGGATGCGCACTACCATCCCGAGCCTGCATGGAACAAACGCTGAGGACGCGAACGGCGCACGCACGACCCTTGATTCTTTCTTAAGCTTCGCGTCCGCCACGGACCCGAGAGGAACGTTCATGAGCACGACTTCTGAAAGCCTGGCGCCGCCCGCCGAGCGCCCGAACGGCCTGATCACGAGCCTGAAGGTCATCTATGCGCCCGGTGAAGCCTTCGCCACGCTCGCGCGAGTCCCGATGTGGGGTTGGGCGGCGATCATCGGCATCGTCCTCACCCTCGCGGGCGCTATCATCCTTGGCCCGTCGACGACGCACTTCGCCCACATCATGCAGGAGCGTCAGCTCGCGCAAATGCCGGCCGACCGCGCCGCGGCCGCCCGCCAAGCTATGGCCCACATCCCCCAGTGGTTCTACCCGGTTTCGGGCATCGTCGGTGCCGCGATCTTTGTCTGGGTCGTCTGGCTCGTGGCCACGGTCGTCTACGTCATCGGTGCGTCGCTGACCGGTGGTGAGGCGCGCTTCCTCGGCGCCTGGGTGGCGTCCGTGAACCTCTACATCATCGCTGCGATCGGCACGGTCATCAACGATGTCATCGTCGCGCTCCGCGGTCCGGAGAGCATCAACACGCAATCGGATCTGTACGGCATCCCATCGCCCGCAATGCTCGTGAGCGGCTCGCCCAAACTCACCATGATCCTCTATGCATTCAACGTCGTCAACATCTGGCTCTACATCGTCGCCGTCATCGCGCTCGAACGGGTGATGAAGATGAGCCGCGGCGCGGCGATCGCGACCGTCGTGGTGTTGGCGTTGCTTGGTGCCGGCGTGGCCGCGCTTTTCGCCAAATGATCGATGGCTGCCGGGTCGCTCGGCAAAGGATCGTGCGGCTCGCGGTCGTCGTGCCGGCGCTCGTCTGCGCCCTTGCCATCCTACCGGTGATGGCGCAGGCGGCGAGTCAATCCTCGTCTCCGTCTCCATCACCCTCGCCAGGCGGATTGACGCTGCACCAGGCGGTCGCGCTCGCCTTGAGCCACGATATCGCGGTATTGCGCGCGGGCGCGACGGTCGCGAGCGCCAACGCGGTGTTGGCGCGCGATCGCGCGCTGACGCTCCCGACGGCCAACGGTCAATTGCAAAACCAGATGCAGAAGAGCGCCAACAGCGGGCAATTCGCCCAGATCGGCGTCGCCGTTTCGCCGACCTTCTCGCAGAACACGGCAGCCCTGGCAGCCAACTTCAACGGTTTGAATCTGACGAACATCGAACAGGCTCGCGCCGACAAACAGGCGCTCGACCAGGCGAGCGGGCAACTCGCACTCGCGCGGGAACAGACGATCTTCGACGTAGAGACCGCGTTCTACACGGTCGCGCAAGATCGCGAGCTCGCGACCATCGCCAGCGAGAATGTCTCTTACAACCATGCCCTGCTGCAAGTCGCACAGGTGAACTACCGCGCTGGAAAGGTCGCGGGATTGGACCAGCTCAAAGCGCAGGTGGCGTACACGTCGGCGCTAGAGCAGCTCGCGTCGGCCCAGGCGGATGAAGAAGACGCACGGGAGAACCTGGCGCAGCTCATCGGAGCCCCGATGACGACCACCTTCGCAATTCCAAACGCCGTGCCGGAACCGCCGTTACCGGACCTGAACCGGACGACGCTCGACCAAGTCGCCTTGGTCAACCGGCCGGATGTGGCGGTCGCGCAAGCGCAAGTGACGCAAGCGCTCATCAACAATGCTCTCGTGGACGCCCCCAACCGTCCCAGCGTCGGGGTCAGCGCCGCATGGGGCAACCAAGTGTCCCCGACCAACGACGCGCAGCTGCGAAACAATTTCGACGCGTGCATCGCGGCCGGGGAACCGCCGAGCGTCTGTTCCCCGGGCGCGTCGCATTTCTACCAGATCTCGATCAACTCGATCTGGACCTTGCCGCTCATCGATTGGGGAACGCTGCATGCGGCTCACGCGAGCGCCCACAGCGAGATCGATCTGCAGACCGCGGTCTTGCAAAACGCGAAGCAGCAAGTGCTCATCGATGTCGACCAAGCCGTACGGCGTTTGCTCGTCGATCGCCAAAATCTTCAGCTCGCAGAAAGCAACGTCAACTTGGCCAAGCAAGCAGCCTTCATCTCGGCGGCCCAGTACAGGGTTGGGATCATCAGCCAGACGGACGTCGCCGCGGCGCAGAACTCGTATTTGACCGCAGCCAGAGACCTCTTGAACGCACAAGTCGCCTACATCCTCGGCATCGCCACATTGGACAAGGCCACCGGCACGCTCGTGGACGCGGTATGAAGAAGATCTGGAACAACCCGGCCGGACGCATCGCGCTCATCGCCGTGGGAGTCATCGCGATCGTTCTCATCGGCGTCTTCGGCCATCGCGGGGCGGCGCCGACGGAGGTGAACGTCGTCGTCGTGCGCCCGAAGACGCTATTGGTCAAGCTGCCGGAAAACGGCGTCTTGTCTCGCCCGCAAACGGCGACCATCGCGGCGCAGGTCGGAAGCGATATCGTCGCGATCTCCGGACGCGAGAGTCAACGGGTGCGGCAAGGCGACCTGCTCATGAAGCTTGACGACCGGCAGATCGGCGCCTCGGTGTCGACCGACGAGGCTTCGGTCGCCGAAGCGCGGGCCACGTTATCGGGCGCCCAGGCCCGACTGCAAGCGGACCAAAACGCGAAGAGCGAGGGGCAGATATCGGGCGGCCTCGGCGGCGCATCGATCGGTCTTTCCGGCGCGTCTCAGCTCGTGCAGGCCGAGCAGTCGCTCGCGTCTGCCCGCCTCGACTTGCAAACGGCCAAAGAGGCCTACGACGCGGACGTCGCGCTCTACCACATCAACGGGTTGGCGCGCCAGCAGTTGGACAAGGACCGGGCTACCTACAACGTGGCGCAGACCAACGTGACGGCAGCGCAGCGACAGTACGATCTCTTACGGCAACAGCTGCGCGAAACCGGCGGCCAGCTCGACACGCAGATACAAGCCGACCGCGTTTCAGTGGCAAGCGCGCAAGCGCAACTCGATTCTGCGCAAGCCGCGCTCGCGCTGCATTCGGCCAACCTCGCGGACACGGACGTGCGCGCGCCTTTCGATGGCGTCATCCAACAGCTCGGCACGGAGACCGGCTCGACCAACCCGCTCGTCGTCGGCGACGCCGTGACACCCGGACAGGTGCTCTTCACCATCGCGGGTTCCGGACCCATGGTCGTCAAGGCGCAAGTGGACGAACAGGACGTCATCAACGTGAAGCTGGGCCAGCGCGCGCTTATCAGCGGGGAAGACTTCCCGGGCCGGACGCTCACGGGTTTTGTGACCAACATCGGCGCGGTCGTGGTGCAAATCAATCAAGCCGGCAACAGCGCGAAGAACGTCGAGACGACGATCTCGCTGGATCGCGAATACCCGTTTTTGCGCACCGGCATGTCCTGTGACGTGGACATCATCACCGGAGAAGCCAAAAATGCGCTCGTCGTGCCGCTCGCTGCGGTCGTGGATGACGGCGACAAGCACGACGTCTTCGTCGTGCGCGGCAAGAAAGTGGCGAGACTGTCCGTGCGTAAAGGACTCGCGAGCGATACCGACGTGGTCATCGCGAGCGGCCTGCGCGCGGGCGACACCGTGGCGACCACCAACGTAAAAGATCTCAAAGACGGCGGCGCGGTGAAGGTCATGCCGGTCGTGCCGGCCGCCTCGCCCTCGCAGTGAAGCTTCGCGAGTTCTTCGCCTCGGCGTTCGAAACGCTGTGGGCCAATCGCGCGCGCTCGATCCTGACGATGATCGGAATCGTCATCGGGACGGCCGCGGTGATCGCCATCTTCGCGCTGGGTCAGAGCGCGTCAGCGTCCATTCATCTGAGCCTGGCGCAGTTCGGCAACCAAGGCATCTTCTTCGTGCCGACGCAAGGTGCGCGTGCGCTGCAGACCGTGCAGCTGCAGTGGCGCGACTTCGCGGCGGTGCGCGATGGCTGCTCCCGCTGCCTTTCGGTCGCGCCGGGCTACGACTCGTTCGTCACCATTCGATCGGGTCACACGAACGACACGTTCGAGATATCCTCGGACACCGATTACGTACCCGATCGGCTCCCCATGGCAGAGGGGCGGCGGTTCGAGGCCGGCGACATCGACGGCGCGCGCGCGGTGGCCAACCTCGTCATGCCCGCGAAGCAAAAACTTTTCGGCGACGGACCGGCGGTCGGAAAGTACGTGCGCATCGAGAACCGGCGTTTCGAAGTCGTAGGCGTCTACGCGCCCATCAGCGTCGGTCTGCTGGGGGGCCTCGGCGGAGGCAATTCGTATACGATCAACATCCCCTACACGACGTATCACCACTTGCCTGGATCGCAGATCGAATATCTCCAAGTCTGGGGACAACCAGGCGTTTCGACCGCCGCGGTCATCGACGAGGTGCAAGGGATCCTCAAGCACCTCCACGGTCCGCACGCAGCGTTTGAAGCGCAAGATTTCACGCAGCAAGTGAATCAGTTCCAAGCAGTCATCCAGGCGATCGCGATCGGCATCTCGGCGATCGGTTTCATCGCCCTCATCGTCGGCGGCATCGGGGTCATGAACATCATGCTCGTCTCGGTCGTCGAGCGCACGCGCGAGATCGGCATCCGCAAGGCGATCGGCGCTTCGCGACGCGACATCGCCTGGCAATTCTTGACCGAGGCGGTCGCGATCACGCTCATCGGAGGCGCCATCGGGACGGCGCTCGGCGTCGGTGCCGCGTTGCTCATGAACGTCGTGGTGATCAACCGCCTTTCCAATGGTCCCGTGCCGATCAACTGGTTCTCCATCCTGCTCACATCCGTCAGCTTTTCCGTCCTCGTCGGGATCTTTTTCGGAACCTATCCAGCGACGCGGGCGGCATCGCTTTCCCCCATCGAATGCTTGCGCCATGAATGAGCTCCTGGAGTTTTTCGGGCAAGCCCTCGACACGATCTGGCACAACCCGCTGCGCTCGCTGCTGACCATGCTCGGGCTCATCATCGGCGTCGGAGCGGTCATCGCCATTCTCGCCGTCGGTGACGCCACCACGAAGTCCGTGCTCAACATCCTGTCGCCATACTCGCTGGCCTCCGCCTTCATCTTCCCAAAAGCGCAGCAGCCAGACCCGCAGAACGCCGCGATCCGCTACGAGGACGCTGCGCGCGTCCGCCAGATGGTGCCGCTCGCCAAAGACGTGCTGCCGATCGTCTCGATAGGCATTGAGACGCGCGTCAACCACGAGGAGAAGACCGTCCGCGTCGTGACGGCGGGGGTCGGGCAAGGGGTCGACACGACGCCGCTGGCGGAAGGCAGGCTCTTCGACCAGCACGATCTTGCGGCGCATCGCAAAGTGGCGATCCTGTCCGATCGCGCGCGCACCGAGCTCTTGCCCAATGTCACGGGTTCGGCGCTGGGTCAGCACCTGCGCCTGGCGGGCAGCGATTTCGAGGTGGTGGGCGTGCAGGCGCCGCCTATCAACGCGGGTTTGCTCGGAGGCAGCACGGCAGGATTGTCCACCGTGATCGTACCCTACACGCTCATCCCCGAGCTCGGCTACACGTACATCTTCGGCTTGACGATCGTCGCAGCCGACGGGGCCAGCTTGCCGCGCGCGAGCGATGCGGCGATCGCCGCATTGAAGAAGATCCACGGCGAGCGCGCGCAGTACGACGAGCGCGACATAAAGTCGCTCAGCGATGCGATCACCCGGATCTTCGGCGTGCTCACGGCGGTCATCGGCGTCGTCGCGGCGATTTCACTCGTCGTCGGCGGCGTCGGCATCATGAACATCATGCTCGTCTCGGTGACCGAACGCACGCGCGAGATCGGCATCCGCAAGGCGATCGGTGCGACCCGCGGCAACATCGTCTTGCAGTTCTTCATCGAGGCGCTCGTCCTGTGCTTGGTGGGCGGATTTATCGGGCTGCTGGTCGGCGTGGGATTGGCCGAGCTGGTCATCCATACGTGGATCAAGCTCTTGACGCCGGCGCTCGTCTCGTTTGCGTGGGGGCCGATCATTACGGTGGCGATCGCCTTTTCCGCCGGCGTTGGCATCTTGTTTGGCACGTATCCAGCCGTGCGCGCCTCCCAGCTCGATCCGATCGAAGCGCTGCGCTATGAGTAGGCCGGTCGTCGACATGCAGCAGGTCGTCAAGACCTACCATTTGGGTGACATCGAAGTGCCGGCGTTGCGCGGCGTGACGTTTTCCGTCGATGCGGGGGAATACGTCGCGGTCATGGGTCCATCGGGGTCGGGAAAATCCACGCTCATGAATCTCATCGGGTGCCTCGACAAACCGACGAGCGGCACCTATCGCCTCGACGGCGTGGATGTCGCAGATCAATCCGACCAGCAACTCGCCGCTATCCGGTTGAGAAAGCTCGGATTCGTCTTCCAGGGGTTCAACCTGCTCGCGCGCACGACCGCCGTTCGCAATGTGGCGTTGCCCCTGTTCTACGTGGGCGACAAGAACCGGGAGATCAAAGCGCAAAGCGTGCTCGAAAAAGTCGGTCTCGGAGACCGTGCCCAACATCGCCCGAGCGAACTCTCCGGCGGCCAGCAGCAACGCGTGGCCATCGCACGCGCCCTCGTGAACGAACCGGCGATCGTTCTTGCGGACGAACCGACCGGGAACCTCGACTCGGTCACTGCCGAAGGCATCATGGCGTTGTTCGAGCAGCTCAACGAAGAGGGGCGCACGATCATCGTCGTCACCCATGATGACGACGTGGCCGGTCACGCGCGCCGGATCATCCGGTTGCGAGACGGGTTGATCGTGGACGATCGCAACCGCTAATGTCGTCGCCACTCAAATGTAGCCGCCGCGGCCTTTGAAATGTAGTTGCCGCAAATTTATTTGCGGCTCAACCTGACGTCGTCGGGGCAACCGTAAAGTTCCGATCCGTCGCAAGGGCCATCGTCGCAACTGCGATGACCCCCAGCGCAATGGCCGCAGCGACGAACGCAAGGTAGAGGCCGAAGTAGTTCGCCGCAAATCCAATAGCGAGGACCGGCACGCTGAAGCCTGCGTAGCACGAGACGAGCAACGAGGAAGTGACTTGAGCCCGGTGTTCAGGTGGTGCGATCGCGCCGACGATGCGCAGGGCCACCGCGTACGAAAGCCCGTTGCCGGCGCCGACCAAGAACGCGCCGGCGAAAATCAGCGCATGGAGGTGCCAAGGATCCGAGAGCAAGAGCGACCACATCCCGGCGCCCAAGACCAGCATCGCGGTGATGATGCCGCCCCGATCGCCGAAGCGCTCGGCCAGGAGCGAGGCGACGATGGCCCCGGCCTGGATGACCGTTACCACAAGCGCGCCGATCATGAGGTTATGCAGGTGCATGGCGTTGTCTAAGAAGGTCGGCACCAACGAGATGAATACGCCGACCGTGCCAAAGCCGATGAACGCCTCGCCCGCAGCCAGAGAGAAGGGTCGCCGGATCGCTTTTGGCACGTGCAGGACGGAGCTGTGCGTTGATTCGTAGACGTGCGGACTCGAAGGAACGGATGCGATCGCGAAAGCGACGATCACCAACAGCCCGATGTGGATGTAATATGGGAGCGATGCGCCGAACGGCGTGTACTGCGCGCATATCCCGGCAAGAAGAGCCCCGAACGCCGCGCCGGCTGAGGTCGCGATGACCGTCACCTGCCCGGCATGCCTGCGCATCGGCGCGGGCATCCATTCGGTGAGCGCAGCGATCGCAGCGCCTAACGCCAGCCCGACAGCGAAGCCTTGCAACACGCGGCCGATGATAAGCCACACGAGTCCGTCCGCGAACCCCAAAACGACTGACCCCAAAGCCAGCAGGGTCATGCCGGTCAGCATCGTTTTGCGGCGTCCGATGTGGTCGGAAATGCCCCCGAGGAAGATCAGCGAGGGTATCAAGGATGACGCGTAGATGGCAAAAACAAGGCCGATCTGGCCCGGCGTCAGATCGAACGTCCGCCGATAGAGTTCGTACAGAGGGCTCGGGATGAGCACCCCTGCAAGGAGCAAGAAAACCACCGCCGCAGCGATCGGATAACGGCCCTCGGCCGGATTGCGGGTCTCGTCAGCCATGGGACAGACCGGGATTGGTCCCGCTTGGCGGGGATACCCTTTCGAGGCGGAACGACGAGTCTTGGGTATACGTTACCTGTAGCGGCGGCCATCGCCGTCGAAACCCTCAGTTGAAAGGGAGCCAATGAAACGGATCATCACCGCCATCGTCGCTATGGCTATCGTCGCGGGGCTCGTCGCACCGAATGCGGCGCTCGCCTCTAATACGTTCTACGGCATCACAGCGCACGTGTCCATGAACAACATCAAGGTCACGGATCCTCACACGAATCAGACCCTGAGCTTCGAGATCCTGCCGAAGTTCGACCAGATCTTCTCGGCGGACGGCAAGACCACATACCAGATGAAAGACATCAAGCCCGGCCGGTATGTCGGGATCATCTACGATCAGAAAGCCCTCGGCGTGCGTCACGCGGATAAGATCTATCTCATGACCAACGCCAACGAACGCATCAGAACCGAGTAGTCTCCGCCGCGCGGACTATGGTGCCGCCCAAACGGGCGGCACACCTGTTTTCTGACCTCCAGGCGGCTGCACCCGGATGGACGAACACCTTCACGCCGTCATGCTTCCATTGCTCGGCGTTCTCATGGTGGTCATGGGTTTTGCGCTCCGTCTCAATCCGTTGATCGTTGTGACGATCGCCGGCATTTTTTCCGCATTGCTGGCCGGCATTTCGCCCTTGCACATCTTAAACGCGTTCGGCACTGGATTCGCGAACAGCCGCTCGATCTCGCTTGCTTTCATCGTGTTGCCGGTCGTGGGTCTCGCGGAACGCTTCGGCCTTCAGCAGCGTGCCAAAATGCTCATCGACCGGGCGGCTGCTTTGACCGCCGGCCGCCTCTTGCTCGTCTATCTTTTCGTCCGGCAAACCGCCGCGGCGCTTGGCTTGACAAGCATTGGCGGCGTGGCGCAGATGGTGCGGCCGGTCATCTATCCGATGGCGGAAGCCGCCGCCATGCGAATCGGTGGCGACGAGCTGCCCGATGACGTCACCGACGAGATCAAGGCGCACGCCGCGGCGGCAGACACGGTCGGAGCTTTCTTCGGCGAAGACATCTTCGTGGCGATCGGGTCTGTCTTGCTCATCACCTCATACGTGGACGCGAACTACCACCTGAAACTCGATCCGCTGCAAATCGCGCTGTGGGCCATTCCGACCGCGATCGCCGCGTTCGTCACCCACGGATTGCGCCTCTTACGCCTTGACCGCACGCTTGTCGGTAGACTTTCCGCGAACGCTCGCAAAACGGAGGCCGATTGATCACCGCAGAGTGGATCTACTGGCTGGCCGGCGGTTTCTTTCTGACGACGGGTATTGAGATCGCGCTCGACCGGTCGCATGCGAAGCGCTGGACTAACGCGCTGTTTTGGTCGCTTCTCGGAGGTTCGTTTTTCTACGGCAGCTTTCTAGGGCGCCTGCCCAGCTGGCCGCTCGGCCTGAGCGTCATCGCGATGGCGCTCGTGGCTGGATGCGGGCTCACCTCCGCGGGTGCGGTCGAAACCACGAGCGAAGCGCAGCGCGAAGAGAGCGCGCGGCGCAAAGGCGATTTGCTCTTCGTGCCGGCGTTGACCATTCCGCTCGTGACGATTTTGTTCGCCGTCGGCCTGAGCCGCGTCACCTTGCGCGGGCTACCGTTGCTCGCCCATGGCGAGGCCACACTGATCGGTCTCGGCGTGGCGGTGATGGCTGCCCTTTTCGTCGGCACCCTGCTCCTTCGCCCAAAACAACCGTTCGTGTCGCTGCGCGAAGGGCGCCGGCTGCTCGAAACTGTCGGTTGGGCTGTGCTGCTCCCGCAGATGCTCACGGTGCTGGGTGGATTGTTCACGCAGGCAGGCATCGGCACAGACGTGGGGCTGATCGCTGAGCACGTCGCACCTTTGGATTCACGGATCGTCGCGGTGATCGTCTACGCGCTCGGCATGGCGCTCTTCACGGTCATCATGGGGAACGCGTTCGCCGCCTTTCCGATCATGACGGCGGCCGTTGGCTGGCCGGTGTTGGTCAAGCACTTCGGCGCGCATCCTGCGCCGATGTTCGCCATCGGGATGCTCGCGGGGTACTGTGGGACTCTGTGCACGCCCATGGCTGCCAACTTCAACCTGGTGCCGCCAGCCTTGCTCGAGATGCGCGACAAGTACCGCCAGATCAAAGTACAAATCCCAACGGCTCTCGCGCTGTTCGTCGTCAACGTGTGCTTCATGCTGGTCCTGCCGTTTGCCTGATCGCGGCCAGAGAAACTTACGGGATGTTCTTGCGCCGCGCATCGCACCAGTGGTGCTCGCCAACCTAAGGACGAGGTACCCCTATCACGATGCGCATCTCTTCCAATCGGGTGATGTTCCAGTCGATCCGACCGCTGCGCACCCCGCATTCGGAAATTCCTTCGACTGGCACTCGAGCGTGCACTCCCACTGGACTGCCGTGCAGCTGCTCGAGTATTTTGCCGCGGCCGATGGGCACGGGGAAATCTGCGAGCGCCTCCGCGAGGCGCTGGGACGCAACCTGACAGAGGCCCACGTTCAGCAAGAGCGCGTCTATCTTTGTGCTCATCCGCACTACGAGCGGCCGTACGGATGGGCGTGGCTCATGCGGCTCGCGGCTTCGCTGCAGATCTCCCACATAACGACCTTGGACCCGGCGCGCGCTGCGCTGCGCGACCTCGCGGAAGTGATCGCGGCCAATGCCTTGCGTTGGCTCGAGCAGCTCCCCGGACCGATCCGTCAGGGCGTGCACAGCAACACTGCCTTCGCGCTCACCCTGATGGCAGAAGCGTCCGCAATCTTGGGCTTCGCAGAACTCGAAGACGTTATCACTTACCGAGCGCGTTCGTGGTTTGCCGGCGACCGCAGTTATCCGCAGGCCTGGGAGCGCAGTGGCAATGATTTTCTTTCACCCGGCTTAGCGCAAGCAGATCTGATGCGTCGCGTGCTGTCCGCAGAAGATTTTCACACGTGGTTGCAGCAGTTCTTGCCCGGCCTGGCCGCAGGCGATCCCATCCTCCATGTGGTCGACGTGCCGATGACCACTGACGGAGCTATCTCTCATCTCCATGGTCTCAACCTTTCGCGCGCGGGTATGCTCGCGCGCATTGTTTCGGCGGAAACCCGCGCCGCGCAGTGGCTGCTTGACCAGGCAGACGCGCTGTACGTCGCGAGCGTGGACGAGGCGGTTCACGGAGACTACCTCGCAACGCACTGGCTCGCGACCTTTGCGTGGGAGGCTGCTACAAGCATTGACGGCGCACGAACTGCCAATGGAAGGATATAGCGTCATGGAAAAGGTGACCGGGATCGGTGGTTTTTTCTTTCGCGCCAAAGATCCAAATCGGCTAGCCGAGTGGTATCGTGCTCACCTCGGCATTGATTTGATCCCAACCGATGCGGATCAGGAACCCTGGCAGCAAGCTGGGGGACCGACCGCGTTCAGCCCCTTCCCCGAGGACACTGAATACTTTGGAGATCCACAGAAGGCTTGGATGATGAACTTTCGGGTTCGGGATCTCGACAAGATGGTGACCCAGTTGAGTGCTGCTGGGATAGCGGCGCAGGTCGACCACGAGGCTTACCCTCACGGCCGCTTTGCGCGGCTACACGATCCGGAGGGCAATCCGATCGAATTGTGGGAACCCGTGCCCGCATGAACAAGCAAGAACTCAACACCGCTCTAGCGGCTCTGCTGCACCAGACCTCAGAAGATCACCACGTCGCTTTCAAGGCGACGGACGGTGTCGACGCGGATTGGTCCATCTGGTATGCAGGCCATTTGCTTGAAAAGAGCTTCGACAAGATGCTCGGTGCTACGATCCTCAAAAGCGATCTGATATATCTGCTCGTCATGGTGGACAAGGAGATCCAAGCGCTCGCCCCAGGCGCCAAATGGGAGAACTACTACGCGGATTTCTTCATCGAGCGCTACGTACATTAGGCCCTTAGTCTGGCGACCCGGTGACATCGGCATCCGCATGGCCCGCCGAGCCCAGAATTTCGAGCTCTGCGGTTTCGAGGTCTAACAGCGTTTGAATCCGGCGCATCACCGTGTTGTCGATCTTCCCGTGATCGCGCAGGGCCACGAGCTCCTTGCGCTGGGCATCCACAAGCTCTGACTCAAGCTTCCGATAGAGAGACGTATGGCGTGCAACTTCAGCTGCCCGGCCGTCCGCGGTGGCGAATTCCTGCCAGCGGGTTCCAAATCGTTTCTGCAACATGGCAAGCATGGGCTGCGGCACCGACTGACTGCGACGCAACTTTTCAATTTCTTTGAGGGCGGCGCGCGCGGTCCGGGCGAGCGCCAGACGCTCCTCGCGCGCGTCGGTTCCATCGTCTCGCACGTGGAACCAGCGGATCAAGAGGGGCAATGTCCCAGCTTGGCCGACAAGCGTCGCCAGCAGCACGCAGAACGTCAGATAGATGATGAGGTTGCGCCCCGGGAA
>JAJPHJ010000073.1 GCA_021325335.1 Pseudomonadota bacterium
TATGAAGATCGGGTGGTCCGTTGCTCGCCGGGGTGTAGCTCAGCTTGGTAGAGCGCTCGGTTCGGGACCGAGAGGTTCGCAGGTTCAAATCCTGTCGCCCCGAGATTCTTTGCGATGCGCTCCGGCGACGGAAAACTGATGGGTGATGTTCGCGCGCTTTAGTCCATCGGCTCGTGCCGTCGTGACCTTGGCAGAGCAAGAATGCCGAAACGCCAGCCAATACTATCTGGGCACCGAGCATCTCTTGCTCGCGATGGCGATCGCCCCGCCCCCTGACGTCGCGGGCTATTTCGCGACCGCCGGCATCGAACCGTGGCAGGTCAAGCGCGCGTTGCGCATAGCGATGAACGGAGCGAGCGAGCATCCTTGGGAAGGCGTCATCGTCACGCCTCGCGTGCAGCGCATCTGCGCGCTCGCCGGCGAGCGCACGTCCGGCAGTGTCGAACCAATCCATTTACTCGAGGCGATCGTAGCGGACGGCGGCGGTGTGGCCGCCCGCGTGCTCGGCGAGCTACAGGTAAGCACACCCGTTTCCAGGCCCGGGTAAGCCGTGCATCAGTTGGAACAAGACCTGACCTTGTTCATCATCAGGGTCATCTCGCACTTGGGCTACGCGGGGCTGTTCGCCGGCATGATGGGACAGGCGATTGGCGTGCCCTTGCCGAGCGAGCTCATGCTGTCTTTTTCCGGTTATCTCGCATCCTCACACGTGCTCGAGATCGTGCCGGTGATCATCGCCGGTACCGCCGGCGACTTTGCCGGCGCGATCCTCGCCTATCTGCTCGGCTTTTATGGCGGCCGCCCTCTCTTGCTCCGTTTCGGACGCATCTTCTTCGTGCACGAGCGGGAGATCGAGCGCGCAGACCGCTGGTTTGCGCGCTACGGATCGCGCGCTGTCCTCGCGACAAAGTTGTTGCCTGGTATCCGCGCTTTTGGCTCGTACCCGGCGGGCGTCACCCGGATGCCGGCCGCGACGTTCTTGCTCTACACGTTTCTCGGGTCGGTCATCTGGTGCACGCTCTTCAGCGAGATCGGATACACCTTGGGAAGGAATTGGGCGCGTCTCGGCGTGTACGCGCGACCGGCCTCATTCGTCCTTCTCGCATTGCTGGTCGTCGCCATCGTCATCTGGTTATGGGTGCATTTCCGCGCGGAACGCCAAGCGACGCGACCCTGAAAAGGGGCGTCGCGGCCTCGTCTCTCAAAAAGATACAGCAATGAACGTCATTCCGCACCCGTCAGGACTGCACGAGCAACTCGATCGGCTGCCGAGCGAACCCGGCGTCTACGAGATGCTCGACGCCGCCGGCAAAGTGCTCTACGTGGGCAAGGCCGCGGAGCTGCGCTCGCGCGTGCGTTCCTACTTCCAAGCGAGCCGAGCGCACAGCGCGCGCTTGGATGCGATGGTCGAGAGGGTGGCGGAGGTCCGCACCATCATCGTCAAGAGCGAGAGCGAGGCGCTCCTGCTCGAGTGCAACCTCATCAAACAGCACAAGCCGCCGTTCAACATCCGTCTCAAAGACGACAAGAAGTACCCCTACTTGAAGGTGACGCTGGGCGAGGCGTTCCCACGGGTCATCTTCACCCGCAAACTTGTCCGCGACGGCGGCGCATACTTCGGGCCGTTCAGCAACGCAGGCGGTCTGCGCGACGTCATCGATCTGATCCGGCGCACGCTGCCGTTGCGCACCTGCAAGTACACCGACATCGGTGTGAACTACCATCGCCCCTGCCTCCAATATCACATCAAACGATGTCTGGCGCCATGCGCGTTCCTGCAGTCCAAAGGCGACTATGACGCTACGGTGCGCGACGTCATGCTCTTCTTGCAAGGGCGCCATCGGGTGCTCGTCGATCGGCTCAAGCGCGAGATGGATTTCGCTTCGGATCAACTCGCCTTCGAACACGCGGCACGGCTGCGCGACCGCATTCGCGACCTGGAGCGCGTCATGGCGCGCCAAGAGGTCGTCTGGAAGAGCCAGGTCGACATGGATCTCATCGCGGGGGCGCATGGCCAGGGCGTCTCGTGCATGGAAGTCTTCTTCGTGCGCTCTGGCAAGCTGCTCGGCCAGGATTATTTCCTCGTCGAGGGCACCGAAGGCCGCCGCCCCGATGAGGTCCTGTCCTCATTCGTCGAGCAGTTCTATGCGGCGTCGCCCGCGATCCCCAAAGAGATCATGCTCGAGTCGCGCATCCCCAATGCGGGCGAGCTCGAGCGCGCGCTGTCGAGCGTGCGGGGCAGCCGCGTCCGCATCGTCGTGCCCGAGCGCGGCCAGCGGGCGGAATACATGCGCAAAGTATCGCGCAACGCCGAACAACACCTGGCCGACCATCTCGCGAAGCGTGACGTGGCCAAAGAACGCACCACCGTCGCGCTCGAGGAGCTTGCGGCGAGCTTGGGATTGCCGGCACTGCCTGCACGGGTTGAATGTTTCGATATCTCGCACGTCTCGGGGACCAACGTCGTCGGGTCGATGGTCGTTTTCGAAGAAGGGCGCCCGGCACGCTCCGAATACCGGCGCTTCAAGATCCAAGGAGACGAGCGCAATGACGATTTCGCGAACATGAAGCAGATGCTCGCGCGCCGTCTGCGCTACCTCACCCCCGAATATCAGGCCGCTGCGCCGGGCAAAGAGCGCAAGTTCGCGAAGCGGCCGTCGCTTTTGCTCATCGACGGCGGGCGCGGCCAACTCAACGCGGCCCTCGAGGTGCTCGCGGAACTCGATCTCGTGGCGCTGCCGGTTGCCGCGCTCGCCAAACAATTCGAAGAGCTGTACGTGCCGGGCGAAGACCTCCCGGTCGTGCTCGCCGCGAACTCGCCTGCCCTGCATCTGGTGCAGCAGTTGCGCGATGAAGCACACCGACTCGCCATCGGGTATCATCGTGGGTTGCGCTCGAAGGCACTCGTCGCGTCCGTGCTTGACGCGATTCCGGGCGTCGGCCCGGCGCGCCGGCGCGCATTGTTGCGAGCGTTCGGTTCGGCCTCCGGCGTGCGGCAGGCAAGCGCTGCCGAACTCGCCGCTGTTCGCGGCATCACCCCGGAGCTGGCCGACAAGATCAGGGAGGCGCTGAACGCGCCGGCTGCGAGCTCCTAAGGGCGGGCTTTCGGGCGCTCAGTCGGCAGGTCTGTCCCGGCGGCGCGACGCACCCTAGCGGCATGAGTTTTCTCATTAGACTCCTCGTCAATGCTGTCGCGCTGTTCCTCATCTCGCACTACAACTGGTTCGGCATCCACGCGGATTCGATCACGGATACGGTGATCGGTGCTATCGTGTTAGGGCTTGCCAACGCCATTTTACGTCCGATCCTCATGCTGCTCAGCTGTCCGCTCGTCGTGCTCACGCTCGGATTGTTCACGCTCGTCATCAACGCGATCATCTTCTACTTCGTGCTGAAGATATTGCCGGGGTGGCACGTGCCCGGATTTTCAGCCGCGTTTTGGGGCGCGATCGTCGTGACGGTGATATCGTGGATCGGCAGTCTGATCTTCCGCGACGTGCCTGAAGAACGCAAGCGCTTTTCGCGTTGAGCCTTCCGCGCTCGCAAGCGCTGGCAGCGGTGGTCGCGTCGCTCATCGCGATCGTCGCTTGGCTTGCAGTCGCGATCCAGATCGTCCTCACGACGAAGACCGCCCAGGCCAACGGGTTCTCAGCAGGCTACGGCGTCGTGAAAGCCCTAAGCTACTTCACCATTTTGACGAACATGCTCGTGGCAATCGTGACCACCGCCGTCTCCCGGCGCGGCTTTGGCGACACGCTCCTCACCCGTCCGAGCATGCTCTCTGCGACCGCGGTGTACATCGCGGTGGTCGGAGCGATCTACGCGCTTTTGCTCAAAGCGATGTGGGAGCCGAGCGGCCTGCAGCTGTGGGTGGATGTCGCGTTGCACGACGCCGTGCCGATTCTATACGTCCTGTTTTGGTTCGTCTTCGTGCCGAAAGGCGCGCTCGCGTGGTCCATGCCGTTTGTCTGGCTCGGATAACCGCTCGCGTACGTCTGCTGGTCGCTCCTGCGCGGAGCGCTTACCGCTGACTATCCCTACCCCTTCGCGGATCCGACCGCGCTCGGTTATGGCAAGGTGGCTCTCAATACGCTCGCGATCCTCGCCGGGTTTTGCGCACTCGGCTTCGTCGTCGTCGCGCTCGACCGCGAGACGAGCGCCTATCGGAGCCGCTCGAGGTAGAACAAGGCGCCGAACGCAAGCGCGACGGTGCACACCGGAAACGCGAGCTGCCGAGCGAGCAGGATCGGGCGTTTCCAATCTGCCGTGGTAAAAAATAGCGCCATCGCCCCGACGAACGAAGCG
Organism: Pseudomonadota bacterium; assembly: GCA_021325335.1. GTDB lineage: Bacteria > Vulcanimicrobiota > Vulcanimicrobiia > Eremiobacterales > Eremiobacteraceae > JAJPHJ01. The sequence goes on from JAJPHJ010000073.1 coordinate 4,306, forward strand.
ATGGAGAGCTGGAAGATGTGCGCTGCCGCGCCTTCGTCGGGCTGCGGCGGTTGGAAGAAGCCGGTCGCGACCATGATCAGCGCGATGGACGCAAGCATCATCATCGCAAAGAGGGCCACACGATGCGTTCTTGGCGCGGACATCCCGTTTACTTTGTATCACAAAGTTACTGTCGACGTCAAGGCGTCTTAGCGCTCTTTGGAGAAAGAGAGAAGACGCGGGGGCGTCACGGTTTCGACGGGATGTGCTCTGGCGAGGGAAGCAGGCGGAGTTCCGAGCTCTCCTTAAACGATCGGACAACGTATAAACGCGAATAGCGAATACGCACTGGCAGCCTAACTAGGCTCGTCACGCTTGCGGGGCAACGGCGCCGTCTCGGGCCCGCAA
>JAJPHJ010000014.1 GCA_021325335.1 Pseudomonadota bacterium
GTACTGGGGTGCGCGGCAAGCGTCGAGCGCAGCCAGGCGCGCTGCGCGTCCCCAAGCTCGCCGCCATCCTCGCCTGGAACGGAGCTGTCCAAAAGCACGAACCGCCAACCAAGGGCTTCAAATGTCTGCGTGAGTTTCTCGCGTGGCGGGAGATCCTTGCCGAGATACAGTTTCGCCATCGTCGCCGCGTCGTCGTGGTTGCCGGGCAAGTAGTAGACGGGAACTTCAAATCGGTCCAGCTTTTGCTGCAAGCGCTGATAGGAATTGCGCGATCCGTCGCTCGAGCAGTCGCCGGTCATGAGGATGAAGGAGGGTTTGCCCAGTTTCGGCAGTTCCTCGAGGGCGCGATCGAGCATGGCCTCGGGCGCCACGTCCCAAAGCTTCGCGGACGGGTCGCTGAAGAGATGCGTGTCCGAAATCTGAACGAAGAAGGGCTCGCGCACCAACGCTGCGGTCTTTCTCCTGGTCGGGTATCCCTCCGGCATGCCTTCGTATGACTGACGAAGCCGCCATAACAGGGCGTGACACGAGACACCTTCTGCCCGGTGGAAATCGCCGCCTGTTAGGGGGAGCATGCGAATCTCGCTGCGAAAACCTCGGCGCTATGAGGGGAGGCGTTCGTGAGTAAACCCATCGAGCCCGAACACGTTTTGCTCGAGTTTTTTACGATGTGTTCGTTCCACCCCGACACTGAACCGGCGTCGCAGCCAACCCCACTGTTCGTACTAGGATTCCGAGAAGGCGGCGAGCCGGTTTTCGTTTGGCTGGTGAACAAGAACCATTTCGACGGATCGACTTTGACGCGCGATGCCTACTGGCTGCATGCGCTGTCGGACCTCGAGGCATATTTCACGAAGAAGCTCTCCAAGTGCGTGGCCGAGGAAGGCTGCGTGCGCGGAGGCATCGAGCTTTTGGTCTCGACATATCAAAAGCAACTGCGCTTCACGCCGCTAACCCCTGTCGCGGATCACCCCTTCGGCCTGCGCAAATCGAAAGAACTCGCCGCCGTCTAATCACTTATGTAGGGGGCGACTGGAAAGTCGTCCCCTTTCTGTCGAATCAATCCGCGTGACGCACTCCACCGCACCGCCTCGCGAGCGCATCGTGCTTGCCGGCGTCGACACGGGCTCCGACCGCACTGGTTTCGGCGTCGAAATGGACGAACTAGCGACGCTTGCCAAAGCCGCAGGCGCGGAAGTCGTCGGGCGCTTGGAGCAGCGCCGGCCGGCCATCGACCCTGCGACCTTGATCGGCAGCGGCAAGGTTGCGGAGCTTGCCGCCCTCATGCGCGAGTCGAACGCGACGCTCGTCGTCACCCTCAATCCCCTGCGTCCGAGGCAGCGCTCGGCGATAGAGCGCGCCCTGCCCGATGCGACCGTCATGGACCGGTCGGTGCTCATCCTCGACATCTTCGCGCGCCACGCCCGAACGAGCGAAGGCAAGCTGCAGGTCGAGCTTGCGCAGCTGCGACACCGCGCCGCGAATTTGATCGGCTCGCGCGAGGAGCTGTCGCGGTTGGGTGGCGGCATCGGCACGCGCGGCCCTGGCGAGACGCGCTTGGAGGTGGATCGCCGGCGCATCCGCTCGCGTATCTCTCATCTGGAGCAGCAGCTCGTGCAGATCCGCAAGCGCCGGACTGAGCAACGCCGCAGCCGGCAGGGCACGCCAGTGGTCGCCCTCGTGGGCTATACGAACGCGGGCAAGTCGTCGCTGCTCAACGCGCTGTCGGGCGCCCGGGTGCTCGTTGCCGACCAGCCCTTTGCGACGCTCGATCCGACCTTACGGAAGATCCGTCTCCCGGACGGTGGCCCCGCAATCCTGGCCGACACCGTCGGGTTCATCAGCGACCTCCCGAAAGAGCTCGTGGCGGCGTTCCGCGCCACGCTCGAGGAAGTGACCAATGCGAACTTGCTCGTGCACGTGATCGACGCGAGCAATCCGCATTGGCAGCGCCAGCGCGCCTCCGTCGACGTTGTCTTGCGCGAGCTCGGTGCCGCATCCAACCCCGTCGTCTATGCCTGGAACAAAAGCGACCTCGTCGAAACCACCGGTTCGCGACGGAACCTTGGGCCGGCCGGCGTCGTGGTGTCCGCAGTGACCGGCGCGGGTCTCGAGGAACTCCGAGCGGCGATCGCCGCGCGGCTCTAGCCCCGTTTAGGCGAGATCGTCCTCGTCGTCAGCCGCCTCCGCCGACTGCGCAGGCAGCACGACGAACAGACCGTCGGGGGGCGCCGCGAGCTCCGGCGCCATGAGTTGGCGCGGTTCCGTCTCGACCGGCGCCAGCTGCACGATCTCATCTCTGGCAAACACCGATTCGTATTCGCGGAACTTGCGCGCGCTGACGAGCACGCGTCCTTCGAGCGAGCCGATCGCCTTATTGTACGACTGCACTGTCCGCTCGAGACTGCGCCCGACCTCGAAGACGTGGCCCGCGAGATCTCCCAAGCGCTTGTATAACTGTCCCCCCAGGCCGCTGATGTGCTGCGCTTCCTTCGCGATGGCTTCTTGTTTCCAGCCATAGCTCACGGCGCGTAAGAGAGCGATGAGCGTCGTCGGGCTCGCTGGGATCACCCGCTGAGCCACGCCGTTTTCGATGAGGTCGGGATCCACTTCAAGGGCTGCGCTGAACAACATCTCGCCCGGCAGGAACATGACGACGAATTCGGGCGCATGCTCGAACTGTTGCCAGTAGCTCTTCTCTCCCAGCTTCTTCATGTGCGTTCGCACGGTCTGCGCGTGCAACTCGAGCGCGGCGCGGCGCTCTTGGTCGGTCGAAGCTTCGAGCGAGTTGAGGTACGCGTCGAGCGGGACCTTGGCATCGACGACGATCGTCTTACCACCCGGTTGGCGCACGAGCAGGTCGGGGCGTAGGCGTTTGTCTTCGTCGGTCGCGGTCGGCTGTTCCCAAAAATCGCAATAGTTTGTCATGCCCGCGATTTCAACGACGCGGCGAAGCTGGATCTCGCCCCAGCGCCCGCGCACGGAAGGCGTGCGCAGGGCTCGCTCGAGCTTCGCGGTCCCCGTCTGCAACGTCTTGACCTGCTCGGTCAGCATGTCGTAGGCCGAGCTGCGCTTGCGCTCGAGCTCGCCGACTTTTTCGTCAAAACGCAGCAAGGTGTCGCTCATCGGTTTGAGCGTGCTCTCGATGGCTTGTTGACGCTTTTCCAAATCGCTTTGCGCCACTTGCTGGTATTTCTCCAGCGTCGTCTTCGCGAGGTCCATAAACGACTGGTTGTTGGTACGCAGCGCCTCGGCGGAGAGCGCTGAGAAGGCGTTGGTCAGCTTCTCTTTCGCCTCGTTCAAGATGGCGAGCTGTTCTCCTGAGGATTTTTTTTCGGCGGCGAGTTGCGCCTCCAGACGGGCCCGGGCGGCGATGGCCTCGGTGAGGTCGCTTTGCAGTTTGTCCATGGTCCGCGTGTCGCGAGCGCCGAGCAACCAGAGCGCAAGCGCTCCGAACGCAATGCCCAAGACGAATAGCGAGATCGGAAAGATTTCGTTCACCGGGAAACGGTTCGCGCTCGCGCGGGAGAACGCTTCTCGCCGCGTCCGAGCGTGACGCCTTCGCGAGCGAGCAACGCGCGCTTGCGTGCAAGACCAGCCGCTCCGCCGCCGTACGGTCCGATCCGTCCATCCGCGTAGACGACGCGGTGACAGGGGATCAAAAGCCACAGCGGGTTGCGCGCCATGGCGCTGGCCGCCGCGCGCACGGCGAGCGGCCGGCGCGCTTCGCGCGCGAGCCAGCTATACGAGCGCGTCTCACCGTAAGGGATTCTCCGCGCCGCCTCGAGCACATCGCGCTCGAAAGCGGCGGCCCAGCTCAGGTCCAGCGGCGCGTCCGCACCTTTTCCTCTTGCCGCCGCCACGAGAAATTCTCGCACGACCTTCGGAGGCGATGCGTCGACGAGGGTCATCTTCAGCCGGTGCTCCAAGCCGCGGCGAGTCTGCAAGGTCTCGCGCCGGACGGCGGCGATGCCCGTGCCGGTCCAGGCGACGCGGAGCCGCTCGCCCGCGATGTCGAGGAGCGCCGTCTTGCAGGACGGGCGAAAGCTCACCGGCCGTACTTGTGCATGATCTGCAAAAGGCGATCGTGCGGCAGCGCGTAGACGGTGTTGCCATCGCGGCCGGTCATCGTATGAGAGGCGAGCAGCGCGTTGACGATTGCTTCTTCGGTCGCCTCGATGGCAGCCCAATAGACCGGGTTGATGAAGGAGCGGTCCATGACGGTCGTCTGGAACGTCATGGCATCGGCGCCGTACGGCACCGTCTGCGCGGTCGAAAAGGCGATGATGAGGTCGCCGCTGCCTTCTCGCGAGGAGCCGCCCGCGCGCGCATACCCCAAGGCCGCGCGCTCGCACAGATCGACAAGCTGTTGATGATTGAGCGGCGCGTTCGTGGCGAGCACCATGATGATGGATCCATCGCTCGCGTGGGGTTCGTACGGCTGCAGATCTTTGATCTCGGCGCCGACCGGTACTCCGTCGATCGTGAGGTCTTCCCGCCGCCCAAAGGTGTTGACGTTCACGAGCGCGCCGATCGTGTACCCACCGTCCGCAGCGCTCAGGGTGCGCGATGCGGTGCCGATTCCACCGTGAAACGCGTATGCTACGGCGCCGGTGCCGGCGCCGACGTCGCCTTGCTCGACCGGACCTGAGCGTGCCGCGTCGAGGGCCTTGCCCGCGTCGGCAGGCGTGTTGTGCCGCCCCGGCTGATCGTTGAGGAAGTCGTCGTTGACCTCAGCCACGACCGGCAGCGGAACGTCTTCCTTGATCCCGATCTGCGGCGATTGTTTGATAAGCCAGGAGATGACCCCATCGTCTACCCGGCCGACCGAAAGCGTGTCGGTGAGCGCGATCGGGGTCTCAAGCCAGCCGGCTTCGTTAACCCACAGCGACCCCGTCATCTCGCCGTTGCCGTTCAAAGGCCAAGCCGCGGCCCAGAGGTGGTGGTGCCAGATATCCGTTCGCGGGATGATCGCCGTGATGCCCGTGCGTATCGGCCCCACCCCGGGGACAAGCTTCCCCGACCCTTCGATGTGCGTCACCTGTCCGACCAATACGCCGGGCACGTCGGTGATCGCATCGTACCGGCCATGCTGCAACGAGCCGATATGTATGCCGAGCCCAGATGCTTTTGCATATGGCCCGCTTGCGCTGGCGGCGGCGGTGGTCACCGCCGGACTCACGGATGCGGCGGCGGTCGGGGTCACCCTTGCGCTGCACGCGATCGCTCCGACGATTGCGCATAAAAAAAGAAACGGCACAGGTTTTCGCATGCGCGACAGTTCCACGGTCAGGGCGACGCCGCCTACGAACGTCTCGCAGGGAGGTTGCGCGCTATACAAAAACGCCAGCAAAGCATGGAGTGCCGACGTGAGATGCTGATGCCTCGCGGCCGTTTTCTCGGAGCGCTCGCTGGATTCGCACTGGGATTGCGATTGGCGCCGCAAGCGGCGCGCGCTGCGGTAAGCGCGGTGAAAAGCACGGTGCGGGTCAGGATCTTCGCTGCGCTGGACGTCAGGCGGCTCGCGGTCAACGGCATCACGATCGATGTCGCCTCGGCGAGCGTCACGGATGGCGGCGACGCACGGCCTTTCGGCGATAGCGTCATGGAATTCACAGGAGATCCATGGCTGAACGTCACCGCCACGTCCGCAAGCGGCGCTGTGACTCGCAGTTATCCGGGCGCGCTTTACGCCGCGCTGCGCAAAGGCGAGCTGCTCGCCGTCAACGTGGTGGATATCGAGAGCTACGTGGCATCGGTCATGTCGGCTGAGGTCAGTCCCAGCTGGGCGACGGAGGCGCTCCGCGCGCAGGCGATCGCCGTGCGCACGTACGCGGCTCACGCCGGTCTGGCCAACGCGAGCAAAGAGTACGACGTCCGCGACGATACCTCAAGCCAAGTATACCCCGGGATCGCGTCGGTCGCGCCGAGCCTGATCGCGGGCGCGCAAGATACGCGCGGCCAGATCCTCCAATTCGCCGGCGCGCCGGCCACTGTCTTGTACTCCTCATCATGCGGCGGTCATACCGCAGCCTCAGAAGAGCTCACCGGCCAACCGGGACCGTCGTATCTCGGCGGGGTCACCGATACCGATGCGAGCGGGAAAGCGTATTGCGCAATCGCGCCGTACTTCCGTTGGACCAACACGGTCGCGGTCGACGCGATGGCTCGGGTCATCGGCGTACCGCCAGACGCGCTCTCGTCGGTGCAGATCACCCAACGCTGGCCGGATGGACGAGTCAAGGTGGTTACCGCAGCGGGCTCGATCGTTTCCGTCACCTTGAGCGGTCGCGATTTCTACCAGCGGTCGCTCGCCTTGCTTGGATACAAAGTCGTTCCCAGTGCGCTCTTCGACATCGAGCGCATGGGTTCGGACTTCACGCTGACGGGCCACGGCGTCGGACATGGAGTCGGCATGTGCCAATGGGGCGCACGCGGCCGAGCGCAAGCCGGCATGAACGCGGCGCAGATCCTGCAAGCGTACTTCCCCGGCACCCAGCTGCTGTAGCGGCAGTCGCGAATAAATTCGCGACACCTACATTTCTTGCGAGCATGTAATTCGCGACACCTACATTTCTTGCGAGCATGTAATTCGCGCAAATTTATTTGCGCGTTTTAGAACGTCGCCATGGAATCGAGCATCCGGTCTTCCGCCGCCCAGACCGCATCTAAGCCCTGCTGCCAGTCGTTGACCATGAACACGAAGATCATCGGGCCGTGATGCGCGGTGACGACATACCCCGCGATCGAGCTTGCGCCCTCGATGTAGCCGTCCTTCGCGAAGACCCGACCGAGCGCGCTCGGCGCAAGTTCGCGCACGGCCACGGTTCCCTCGATGCCCGCGCGAGGCAAGAGCGTGAAGGGGGGTTCGGGCATCGGCTGCATGAGCAGGAAGCGCAACATGGCGCCAAGCGCCCGCGCCGAGACTTTATTCTGCGCCGACAACCCCGATCCGTCGGCGAGCAGCGCCTCATCTCGAGAGATGCCTTCGCCACGGAGAAAGCCTTGCTCGGCTTGCAGCGAGTTGTCGAGCGTGCCCAGTCCACTCGCCTGCCAACCAACTTCGCGCAGGAGTTGCTCAGCGTAATGGTTGTCGCTGAGCGCGAACATGTGCTTGACGATCTGATCGAGCGGTCGAGACCGATGCTGCCACAAGACCGCGCGACGAGCCGGGGCCGGATCGGTTCCGGCCGAACCACTCACCCCGATGCCTGCAAGGCGGAGCATCGCTGCAAGCGAGGTCGCCGTGGATTTCGTCGGGTGTGCCACCGCGCGCCAGTATTTCTGAGGCGCACCGTACGGTATCTGACCGCGCACGAGGTAGGCCGAACCATCCGGCGCGGCTTCGATCGTCAGCGTGTTGGCTGCATCGGAGGCTGCGGTGTCGACCGAAGCGATCACGCGCTCGCCGGGGGGATCGATGGCGACGTCGGCTTGGGTGCCAGGCCGTGGCATGATCGTGAATTGCACCGAACCACCGTCAAGCGAGAGCGCGCTCGCGGGCGCCGCCCAGCCATACTGCAGATCGTCGCGTTGCCACGACGGGCTTACCACGTCTGCTCCGTAGCGCGAGCCGTCGACTTCCACGTCGCCCGCGATCTGGCCGATGCCGGCGAGCTGCAACTCATGGATGCCCCGTCGCAGGTCGTCGCTTGTCAGTTCAGGATCTCCACCGCCGATGAGCCAAAGCTTTCCATCAAGCGTGGTGCCTTCGATCGGTCCATCGCTTACCATGGCCGTCGTGAAGCGATACTGAGGTCCTAAGGCGGCAAACGCCGCTGCAGCGGTGATCAGCTTCACCGTCGATCCCGGAACGAGTGCGAGCTGTGCGTTGCGACTGAAGAGCACGTGTCCGTCGCGCCCATCCAGAACAAGGATGCCCGTGCTCTGCGGGAAGACGGGAAGCGCCGCTTGCGCCGCCAGGGCCGTGTGCAGCCGCGCAAGATCGGCCTTCGACCAGAGCGTTCCTGCGCGCAGCCAGCCAGTGGTGCGAAGCGCGCGAGCAGGCGCGCCGGCTTGTAACTGCGGTCGCGCGCTCGGCGCGTGGCGATGGGCCAACGCGTAGATGAAGATCGTGCAGGCAGCGAGGAAAACACCGAGCGCCACGAGGCGGCGCGCACGTCGGACCCGCCTGCGCCTCCAGCGCTCAGGACGGAGCCGGCGATCCCAGTCCATCGAATAATCCCGTCTGCGCCGCGTCCTGCGCGGCAAGATTGCTGACCCGCACTCCGATGAGGCGCACCGGGCGCTCGGGGGCGAGCCGTTCCAAACAATGCGTCGCTGCTCGCGCGATGCTCTCTGCGTCTTCCACCGGTTCCTGGAACGAGGTCTGCCGGCCGAACACTTTCCAGTCGGAGAATTTCACCTTGACGCCCACGGTGCGCGCGCGCGCATGTTTGCGCCGCAAACGGTCCGCAAGCTCGAGGGCTTGCTGGCGGATCACTCGGTAAAGCTCGCAGCGATCGGTGACGTCGTGTTCGAAGGTCTCTTCGCTTGAGATCGAGCGGATCTCCCAATCCTCCACCACGGGCCGCGGATCGATCCCGCGAGCCAAGTCTCTCAGGTCTTTGCCCCAGCGGCCGAAGATGGCATGAACCCGATCGTCGGGCAACGTCGCGATCTGACCGATCGATTCCAACCCCTGGGACCGCAAGCGCGCTTCGGTCTTCGGACCGATGCCCCATAGCCCGCGAACCGGTTTGGAAGCCAGGTACTCGGCCTCCGTTCCGGGAGGCACGCGCACGAGGCCGTCCGGCTTTCCGTCATCGCATGCGATCTTCGCGACCATCTTGCTGGCTGCGAGCCCGACCGACACGGTCAATCCGGTTTTCGCCCGCACGTCGGCCTTGATCTCGCGCGCAACGGCGACCGCGGCATCGATCGTGAGATCGCCGAGATCCAGGAACGCTTCGTCAAGGGACAGCCCCTCGACGGCTTGCGCGTGCGCACGAAAGATATCGAACACCGCGCTGCTGGCCGCTTGATATTTCTCGAAGTCGGGCGGCGACACGATGAGGTTCGGGCAGCGTTCTTTCGCCGCGTAGAGCGGCATCGCGCTGCGGATGCCGAACGCACGCGCCTCGTATGACGCGGTGAGCACAACCGCTCGCCGGCTGCGGCCGGCGATGACAAGCGGTTTGCCTCGCAACGACGGGTCATCGCGTTGGGCCACGCTCGCATAGAAGGCGTCGAGGTCCGCGTGGAGGATCACGCCGAGGCTTCCCACCACTCGAGCCGGGGTTCGAAGCGGCCAAACCAATACACAAGCGACTGCCATTTGCCGTAGTGGGCAAAGCGACGCCGGATCTGTTTTTCAGTAGGTCGCTTGCCCCGAAAGAACACTCTCTTGGCATATGCGTATGTCGCGCTGTCAACCGGCACGTGGTCGTAGTGACCGAGAAGGTTCATCAAAAAGTGCGCGGACGATTTGCCGATGCCGCGTAGCCCGAGAAGCGCCTTGAAGAGCTCTTGTTCGGTCATCCTAATCGATGCTGCATCCAGTGCATCGAGATCGATCGCGCCCGTTTTCTGCGCAATCGCTAAGTTCATGATGTACGGCGAGCGGTAACCGGCGCGGACGACGTCGCGTAGAAATGATTCGCCTGCGCGCACGACTTGGCCGGGCGTCGGCCAGGCGCGCAGTGTTGGATCTGCCGGCGCGGAGTCGCCCAGCTGCGCGAGACGATTGCTCATCACCACCGCCTGACGCCAATTCACGTTCGTAGACAGGACCGTTTTGATGACGTCCTCCCACAGAGTTGGGGCTCGCATGCATCGGCCTGCTCCGACCGTTGGCACTCCGTGCAAGTCGCCCACTTCCCGGCAGAGCGCATAAAACGGGCGCAGGTCCTCATCGAGGCGCAGCACGACCGCTGCGCGTCGCGCCATTTCCGCAGCCACGCCGGGATCTCGCGCGCCTTCGCCCGTGACCCGCACCACGATGTCCACATAGCCCCGCTTGGCTGATTTCGCCTCTTCCATCCGCACGAGCATGACTCGTCCATCGTGCAATCGCTCGGCGCGCTCGAGTGCGCGCTCCCGCGTAATCCAACGGAACGGCAAGGTCTGATACCAGCCGTGTGAGACGACCGTTGCGAAGAGGCCGAAGGGCTTGCGCACCTGCAGCCGGACCGTTGCGGTTTGCACGCAGATTGATTTTGCGAGCGCGCCGCGATTACATTGGGGCGACTTGCCAGTCGCCCCCGACATTGGATCGCGTTGGGGATTATCACGTTGGGGCGACTTGCCAGTCGCCCCCTACATTATCGCGTTGGGGCGACTTGCCAGTCGCCCCCTACAACGTCGTTCGCAGGCGCGGCTGGCGGGGTGCGGGAACGCTTTGGCCGTCATGACCGCCGGCAAACCTCCCCACGGGCGTGAAGCTCGCGTCTCCGAGCTCGCGCGCAAGGTCATTGCGCACGATTGGCGCGCGCTGGCAAAAGCCATCACGAAAATCGAGAACGAAGATACGGACGCCTCGGCGCTTGCCGCCTCGCTGTATCCCCACACCGGACACGCTCACATCATCGGGGTGACCGGGCCACCTGGCTCGGGAAAATCGACGCTCGTCGATGCGCTCACCGCCGTCATCCGCAAAGACGGCCTATCGGTCGGCATCGTCGCGGTCGACCCTTCAAGCCCGTTCACCGGAGGGGCCGTGCTCGGCGATCGAGTGCGCATGCAGCGACACGCCGGGGATACGGGAGTTTTTATTCGCAGCATGGCGGCTCGGCACACTCCGGGCGGACTCGCCCCGACGACCCGCGACGTGATCCGCGCCCTCGACGCATTTGGTTGCGATGTCGTGATCGTGGAGACGGTCGGCGTGGGCCAGGTGGAGCTCGAGGTCATGAAGGTCGCCGACACAATCGTCGTCGTGACGGTACCTGGCCTCGGCGATTCCGTGCAGACGATCAAGGCCGGTCTGCTCGAGATCGCCGATTGCTTCGTCGTCAACATGGCGGACCGTCCGGGGTCGGCTCTCACGGTCGCGGATCTGCGCGCGATGCTGACCTTTGGCGGCGCCGAGGAGCGCAGGCGGCGCTGGGTACCCCCGATCATCGAGACGATCGCGATCTCTGGTGTGGGCATCGACCAGCTATGGGACGCCTGCCAGCGCCATCGCCAGGTGCTGGATGCGGACGAGCTCATGGGCAGGGCGCGCGACCGGCTTCGCGACGAGGTGATAGAAGCGGTGACTCGCGGGGTAGGAGCATATGTGACCGAGGCGCTCTCCCGCAACGGCACGATGGATTCCATCGTCGCGGCCGTGGCGAGGCGAGAGCTCGATCCCAAGACAGCTGCCCGGCAAATCATCGAAAAGCACCTGAAGACTCTATAGGTAGCGACCGCTCCCTATCCATAATGCGGAATGAGACTTCCGGCCTATGATTGATAGTGGGAGCTGGGTATACACTTGGCACGAGGAGACGCTGCCATGTTGTCCTTCCCGATCGAACTGGCTCGCGAGCTGACCGAAGACGACGTCCTTCGGGTGGATCCGCTCAAAGAATACGACCGCCGCCTGGTGTGGCGCCAGTGGGCGGACAGGCTGTTCGCCCAAGTCGGCGACGGCACGGATGAGGTGCTCGAACGGGGACGGCCGACCGGCCCTTAGATTTCCACCGTCTCCCCGATAACGGCCGCATTCGCGTCGAACCCACCGGTTTGACGCAATGCGGCCGCAAGGGATGCCGCAGCATCTGGGTCCCCATGGACCAAGAACGTCTTCGGTTTGTCCGTGAAGCCGCCGAACCAACGCAGCAGTTCGTTGCGATCGCCGTGCGCTGAAAATCCGTCGATCTGGTCGATGTGCGCTTGGACCGCGACCGCAACGCCGAAGATGCGCACGCTTTTCTGTCCTTGCAACAATTGTTGGCCGAGCGTTCCCGGCGATTGAAAACCCACGAAACACATCGTGTCGTTTGGCCGCCCCAAGCGGTTGCGCAGGTGGTGCAGCACGCGGCCGCCGGTCGCCATGCCGCTCGACGCGATGATGACGGCGTTTGATTGAAGGTCATTGAGCTTGATCGAGTCTTGTTGCGACTGCACGAGCGTGACGCCGCGAGCGCCGATATTCTGGTCGCCTGCGCCGAAGCGCGCGCGCAGATCGAAGCGCATCGCTTCGGGATGGCGTTCCATGATCGCATCGGCGGCGATGCCCATGGGGCTGTCCACGTAGATCGGCACGTTCGGGATAGACGACGCGGCTTGGAGCTGGCCGATGGCGTAGAGAATCTCCTGCGTTCTTCCCACGGCGAACGAGGGGATGACGAGGACCCCGCCACGCTCGTGCGCTGCCTTGATGATCGCGCCGAGATCGAGTTGCGGATCATTGGCCGGATGCAGGCGATCGCCGTACGTCGATTCGCACACAACGACGTCGGCTTGAGCGATGGGCGAAGGATCGCGCAAGAGCGGCCGCCCGTACCGCCCGATGTCGCCGCTGAAGACGAGCTTGCGCTGGTCGAAAAAGATCTCGCTTATCGCGGATCCTAATATGTGGCCGGCGTCGCTCATCCGGAACGAGCAGCCCTTGATATCCGATCGCATCTCGCCGTAGGCGACATTTGCGAAGAGCGGCACCACCTTCTCGACATCATCACACGTGTACAGCGGCGTCGCGTGCAACCCGCGATCCGGATGCTTTTTCGCGCGGGCCGCCTCGTCTTCTTGAAGCCCGCCGGAGTCGCGCAGCACGAGCTCCGCGACCTCAGCCGTCGCAGGCGTGCAGTAGATCGGCTTGTGGAAACCCTGCTTGACGAGCGCCGGCAAGTACCCGCAGTGGTCGAGGTGGGCATGCGAGAGGATGACGGCATCGAGCGACTGCGGATCGACGGGTGGCGGGTCCCAATTCCGCTCGGTCAGCTTGGGCGCACCTTGGTACAAGCCGCAGTCGAGCAGCACGCGCGCGCCTGAATCGGTTTCCAGGAGATGCTTGCTTCCCGTTACGACGCCGGCTGCGCCGATGAACGTGATCCGGCCCATCCAGGTTCCTCTTCTCCCGCGTTCTCGGCGAACACGGAGGGATGTTTGTAATGTTCGGTTTGGTAAACCTCGATGCAGCGCGCGACGAGTTTTTCCGGATCCTCTTCGTAGACGAGCTGCGCGCCGGTCTTCTTGCGCAGGCGCGGGACGATATCGGGGAGATCGTCTGCGATCCCGTCGCTGCGCGCGAGGATGCCGATGAGCTTCCCTTCATCGTACGCAATCGCGAATTCACCGAGCGTGCCCGAGCGCCCACCGGCGATGATGACGATGTCGGAGGAGTGTATGTTGTCCACCTCGCGGCCCATGAGACCGCTCCCCGTGTAGATGATGACGTCGTACTGATCCACCGGCGATTCGTAGCGCACGACGTGCTCGCTGCGCGAGAGCGCTGGAGAGATCCCGACCGAGAGGCCGCCGGCCGCGCGGGCGCCGCGAGCCGCGTCATACGGCAAGCCCGGACAGGCGCCGGTGATGAGCACGCATCCAGCTTTTGCGATCGCCACGCCCAGGTCGTAAGCGCGTTCGCGGATCTTCGCGTTGAGCGTGCCTCCGGCCGATCCCATAACCCCGATCGTGCGCACGGTCGGATCCTTGGTCGGATCGTACGACAAATCGGCGTCATCGCTGATGGGACCCGAAAACGGATGCGTCTCGCGCTTATCCTGTGGACGTGAGCCGGACATGGCAAAGTCGCTTCGGTCAGCCTGCGGCGCGAGCCTGCGGCGAGGCATCATCGCGTCGCCGTCGTAGTAAAGCAACGGATGCAGACGCGCAGGGACATTCGGAACATCGGGATCGTCGCACATGTAGATCACGGCAAGACGACCCTTGTCGATGCGATGCTGCGCCAATCCGGCATCTTCCGCGATCCATCCGCGCTCGGCGAGCGTCTCATGGACACAAACCCCATCGAACGCGAACGCGGTATCACGATCTTGGCCAAGAACACGGGCGTGCTGTGGGATGGCGTGAAGATCAACATCGTCGACACCCCCGGTCACGCGGATTTCGGCGGCGAAGTCGAGCGCGTGCTGCAGATGGTCAACGGCGTGCTGCTCCTGGTCGATGCAGCCGAGGGGCCGTTGCCGCAGACGCGCTTCGTGCTGCGCAAAGCGCTCGAGCAAGACCTCCCGGTCGTGCTCGTCATCAACAAGATCGACCGCAAGGACGCGCGGCCCGTCGAAGTGCTCGACGAGGTCTTGGCGCTGTTCATCGACATCGGGTGTGCGGATCATCAGCTCGATTTCCCGGTGGTCTACACCAACGCGCGCGAGGGCTTAGCCACGCTCGATCTCTCGGCGCCGGGTGGCGACATCCGGCCGCTCATGGAGACGATCATCCGGCACATCCCCGAACCCCCGGGCGATGAAAGCGGCCCGTTCCAGATGCTCGTCTCGAACATCGACCACAACGAATACGTGGGGCGCATCGCGGTCGGGCGCATCTTTCGCGGGGGCATCCATACCGGAGATGCCATCGTGCGCATCAATCGGACGGGCGCTACCGCTCACCGCGTGACGGCGCTGTACGATTTCTTTGGACTGCAACGTCGCGAACTCGCAGAGGCGCGCGCGGGAGACATCGTCGCGCTCGCCGGCATCGAGGGCATCAACATCACCGAGACGATCGCGGCAGCCGAACATCCGGAGGCGGTCGACGCGGTCCTCGTCGACGAGCCGACCGTCTCCATCGATTTTTCGGTCAACACGTCGCCTTTCGCCGGCCGCGAGGGGAAGTACGTGACGAGCCGGCACTTGGGCGAGCGGTTGACGCGCGAGCTCGAGAGCAACGTCGCCCTGCGCGTGGCGCCGACGGCGTCCCCCGACACCTTCACCGTGTCCGGGCGGGGCGAGCTGCATCTCTCCGTCCTCATCGAGACCATGCGGCGTGAGGGCTACGAACTTGCGATCGCCAAACCGCAAGTCATCGTCATCGAACAGGATGGCAAGACGCTCGAACCGATCGAGTATTTGGTGCTCGACGTCGCGGACGAGCATGCAGGCGCGGTCATCGAAGCGCTCGGCAAGAGGCGCGCGAAGCTGCTCAACATGCTGACCATGGGCTCGCAGCGCCGCCTCGAGTACACCATCGCCACGCGGGCGCTCTTCGGACTTCGCGGCGAGCTGCTCACTTTGTCACGCGGTACCGCGGTCATGAGCCATACCTACCACGCTCACGAACCCCAAGAAAACCTGCCTCCGGAGCGCTCCTTCGGAGCGCTCATCAGCGCAGAGACGGGCCTGACGAAGGCCTATGCTCTCGATAACCTGCAGCAGCGTGGGCGCTTCTTCATCGGGCCGCAAGTGGATGTCTACGAAGGCATGGTGGTCGGTCGCGCCAACACCGAAGACGATATCACCGTCAATGTGTGCAAGGCCAAGAAGCTCACCAACATGCGCGCCGCCGGCTCGGATGACGCACCGAATCTCACGCCGCCCGAGGAGCTCACGCTGGAGCGTGCCCTCGAACTCATCCGCAACGACGAGCTCATCGAGGTGACGCCGAAGTCCATTCGACTGCGCAAGAAATTGTTATCCGAAGATGCCCGTCGCCGGGCCGCACGCGTCCATTCCCACACCTAAAGCGCCGCCAGGGCAGGAAAGTACTCGTTTGCGTGTCGCAACTAGTGGGCCATGTCGGTTCACCCGATCCACCATTTGGCTATCGGCACGGATGCCTTTAACGTCGCGAAGAAATTCTACGGCGCGTTGCTGCCTGCGCTTGGCTTCGATCTCGTCTTCGAAAAGGACGACGCCTTCGGCTACCAGCGCGAAGGTTTTGAGATCATCGTCCTCAAGGGCAAGAGCATCAAAGAGGACCTGTTCGACGGGGAGCGCCGGGTCGGCTTCGATCATCTCGCGCTCAATGCGGACTCCCGCGCAACGGTGGATGAATGCGCGAAGATCCTCGACGACCTCGGCGCCGACATCGACGATGCGCCGGGCATCGTCAGCGAGCTCGGAGACGATTACTATGCGATGTGGGCGCGCGACCCAAGCGGCCTACGCATCGAGGTCGTCCACCAAGGCTAGCCCTGCGGCAGCATCAGCTCTTTATAGATCAGTTCAAACGCCCCTGAATCCACCCGGATGCCGCCTTGGAACGGGTGGTCGACCATCGCGATCATGTACAGCAGCAGTGAGATGATCACGGCGGTGAGCGTCGTCATCGCGATGTGCGCTCGCCAGCGCTCGAGCCCGAGGAAATAGGTGAAGATGACCGTGATGGCCGCGTCGA
>JAJPHJ010000083.1 GCA_021325335.1 Pseudomonadota bacterium
CTCCGCAGAATGGAGGTGGTAAATAATGGCAAAGAAGAAGAAGGCAGCGAAGAAGACCAAGAAAAAGAAATAACGCCAAATCACTTCTAGCCGATCAGAAGAAGAAAAGAGCGAAGTTGTCTTCGCTCTTTTTTTATCGCTCGGTGACGACCGCGATGCTGTGTCCGCGATGTTCGTCTAAGAAGTGCAGGCCCTCAGCCATCCAGGTCTCGAGGCCCGAGCTCGAATGCTCCGCGACCTCGCGCACCACGTGCTCCCGGTCCCGCAGCCAGCGGACGTGGACGGCCCCTTGGGCCAGCCACAGGTACTCCCCGCAGTCCTCGCAGACCAGGCCAGACCGCACCCCGGCTACCCGCCGGCCGCCGCGGCCGCCAAGCCTTGTTCCGCCTGGGTTTCCTCCTTCTGCAGCGTGCCGAAGGCGACGATAAGGATGGCCAGGTCGTCTGCGATCCGGCCCCCCGAGGTCTTGGTCACCGCGTCGACGATGAAGTCGGCCATCCCTTGCGGGGTTCTGGGCGCCTCGCGGATGATGCGCATGGCGCCGGCGTCGTCGATCATGACTCCCGCGGTGTCGCGCGCCTCGGTCAGGCCGTCGGTGGACAAGACCAAGATGTCGTCAGGCGCAAGCGTCTCGTCCATGCATCCAAACTCGTCTTCGACGCGCAGCCCGACGAGCGGCCCCGTCACCGGCAACTGCCGCACGTCATCGTCACGCCGCAAATAGACCGGCGAGTGGCCCGCGCTCGCGTAGCGCAAAGTGTGCCGCGTCGCGTCGAGCACGCCGGCGAAGAGGCTCACGAACGAGGCGTCGTCCCGGACCGACCGGATGAACGCCATGTTGAATTTCTTCACGATGACCTCGGGGTCGTCGAATTCCGTCACCAGCGAGCGCAACGAGTACTTGACGAAGGCCGTATCCACCGCAGCGTCGAGACCTTTGCCGCTGACATCCGCCACGACGAGCAGGCAACGATGGTCGTCGATCTTATGCACGTCGAAGAGGTCGCCGCCGATGGCGAGATGGCGCGCCGCCGAGACGTACGCGGTTCCGACGTCGATGAAAGCGCACGAATCCCAACCGCTCAGAAAGGCGCGCTGCAGGGTGTCGCCCACCGCGCGCTCGCGCTCGAGCGACGCTTCCGTCCGCGAGCGGACGATATCGGCGACGATCGCTGCGACGCCGAAGAGCAGGATGAGTCCGTCGGTGAGCAAGGCCGCGCGGAACAAGAGCGAGCGCACGGCGTCTTGCGCCATCGCCGACTGGCTCTCGAGCAACTGGTTCATCGCGTGGAAATCCGAGCGCATTTGGTCGACGACTTGTTTTCCGCGCAAGAGGAGCGACTGCGCGCTCGAGCCGGCGGGGTGGGCCAACAGCGGCTTAGCGATCTGGTTCTCCCAAACCATGTGGGAGCGCCGGAGGTCGAAGACGACGGGGTAGCCTTGGGTGAGGGTTGCCTGCTCGAGGTCCCTCTGCAGCTCGTCGAGTGCGCGCGCGAAATCAGGTCGGGCGGCGTAGAAGGGTTCGAGAAAGTTCTTCTGGCCCGTCGCGAGGTACCCGCGCACGCCCGTCTCTTCGTCAAGCTGGTCGCGGAAAAGTATGGCGAGCTGTTGCTGCGCGTCGTTGAGCGCGTTTTGCTGTTTGTATGCGGCATCGACGCGGACGTAGGTGACAACGGAACCGAGGACCGAGACGAAGAGCGCGATCGCCAAGACGGCGGCCGCCGTGAACGCGGGTCCACGCAACGCCGTCAAACCCGGGGCGGATTCCGTCGCTTGTCCGCGACCAAAAAGCGTTCGCATCGTCTCTCTTCGAAAATGAGCTACCGGAGCGGCCTCATACCGCCCGAATCACACGACGTTCGAGGGAGTTAGAGGTTTTCCGCTTCTTCCCTTATGCCCGTGCATCGGCAAAGGCGCTGGCCAGCACGCGTTCCAGTTCACCGTTTTCCACCATCGGCCCCAAGACGTCGGTGTCGCCGTAGAAAGTGCCGTTGATGAATACCTTAGGCAGAGTGGGCCAGTCGGTCATCTCGGTGAGCGCCTGGCGCTTCTCCGTGTTGTCGAGCACATCGACGACTTCGAACGGGAACCCCAACTGGTTGAAGAACTCGATGGTCTCGAGCGTGAAGCCGCAGCGCGGGGCACGCTTTGTCCCTTTCCCATAGACGAGGATCTTGTGGGTCGCGATCTCGTCTTGGATCTCTTTTTTTTGCGTCTCGGTCATGGCGTCACTTCCGTTTTGAGCTCGACGGCATGCAGCCGCCCGTCGTTCATCGCCGTTTGCAAGGCGGCATACACCATTCGATGCTGGTCCAACAGGGACTTGCCAGCAAAGGCTGCAGATACGACCTGGATGTCGTAGTGGTCGAGTGTGCCGGTGCGGTCCCGTGTTTGGACCTGGGCGTCCGGCATCGCCGAGCGGATGAGCGCTTCGAGGTCCTCATGGGTGATCACCGGACATGGTTTTGTCGTGACGTCGCGCAAATCCCATGTCCCGCGCCGGCGTCTGCGGCGCGTACGCCGATTGCCGATAATAGAAGAGAAAATGGACTGGTCGCAGCTCAACAATCCTTGGGAATTCTCGGAGCAGATCGGCAATGTCGTCGATCAGCACCGCATGCTCGCCCTGCTCATCATGGGCATCGGCGGCGTGCTGAGCAGTCTGAGCCCTTCAAGCGTTCCCCGCATGGTGGCGATCGTCAACTACGCAGGGCGGGAAGCGAAGAGCCTTTTCGGCGCCATCGGGCTCTCGCTTGCCTTCGTCGCCGGCATATGCACGATCTACGGCTCGGTTGGCGTGATGGCAGGGTCCTTCGGCAAGCTGCTCTCCATGACGGGCTTCCTTTACTACTTCACCGCGGCGCTCTGCCTGCTCATGGGTCTATGGATGATCCGGCTGATCGAGGTCCCGTGGAAGATTCCGGGTCTGAAGGTCGTCGGGCACGGGGTGGTCGGCGCCTATCTGCTCGGGATCGGGTTCGCATTTCTCATCGCGCCCGACGCCACCCCGTTCATGATCGGCGGTCTTGCCGTGAGCACGTTCCATGGCCGTCTGGGGCTTGGGGCTTTGCTCATGATCGCCTTCGGGATCGGACACGGCATGCCCGTGCTTTTCGTCGGGTCGCTCGCGCCATGGTACATGCATCATCCTGCGGTGAAGAAATGGCATCTTGCGGCTGAGATGGTGGCGGGTTATGTCCTCGTCTTCCTCGCGCTGTTCTTCACGGTCATCGCATGAGCGCGATCGATCCCGGCTTGGCAGCGGCTCCGGTGCTAGACGAGCGGCCCTACGTCATCCGCACGTACGATCGCTGGATCATCCTCGTCCTCGTGGTCGTGCTCGGATGGTTTCTGTTCCGGCCGCTGTTTGGGTTTGCAGTGTACTATCGCGGCGTCAGTTTCGAGCGCATGTTCCAGCTTCAGTCGGCACAGCACTACTACATCAAGTCCACGCGCATCTATCCCAAGCTACCAGAGGGGTGGCAAGGCTGGGCCGAGTTGCTCATGATGCGCGCGCCATCCGATGCGGTAGTTCGGCGGCAAGCGGTCACCGTGCTCCAGCGCGGGATGTCGTATAATCCACATTCCGGAGTTCTGGCCTTCGACCTCGGTCGGACTTACTTCATGGGCAAGGAGTACGCGAAAGCGACGCAAGCCTTCGTTCAGAGCGCGCAGCTCATGCCGAACGATATGTTCAGCTGGGATTATGCCGCCTGGTCGAGCCTACACGCGGGCGACGTGCCGAACGCGCTGAAGTATTGGCGCCAGGTCCTGCGGATCGATCCGGGCAACGCGGTGGCGCACCGTCAAATCGCCCACTACGGCGGCTGAACCGCGATATCCGTAGGGGGCGCAAATTTATTTGCGCCAAGAAAACGTTGCGAATAAATTCGCAACGACTACATTTAGCCTCCAATGTAGCGGCGCAAATTTATTTGCGCCAAGAGAACGCCTCCTTATGGCGTCGGTGTGGAACGCGGAACCGGCCTCGGCAATTCTCGATTCTGAAAACTCGGCTGCGGTTCCGGTTGCCAGCCGCCGCCTGTAGCCTTGTAGAGCTGGACGAGCGCGAGCCGCTCGTTGAGATCCGCTTGCGCGAGACCGATCTGCGCGCCGTAGGACTGCGTCTCGCTCGACAGCACCTCGAGATACGACGTGATGCCGCCTTCGAAGCGCAGGTGCGCAAGCCGCGCTGAGTCCACGGCGGCCGCCGCGTTGACCTTTTCGGCGAGATCGTTCTCCCGATATTTTTGGTACGAGAGCAGGTCGTCGGAGACATCGCCGAACGCCTGCTGCACCGACTGAACGTACTGGATCACCGTCGCCTCTTCACCCGCTTGGCTTGCGGAGAGGTTCGCTCGTGCCGCACCCGCATTGAAGATCTGCTGCACGATCTGGGGCAAGATGGAGACATATCCTTGCCCGTAGTTGGACTGCGAGAAGTTGATGGGCCCGAGCGTCTTGCCTCCCGGCAACGTCACGGCGGGGATCGACAGGCCGTTCGCTTGCGCGCTGCCGGCGCCGGCCGCGGCCGTGATCGTCACTTGCGGAAAGAGCAGCGCCCTGGCGACGCCGATCTGCGCATTCGCGGCGATGAGCGCCTCTTCGGAAGCGCGCACGTCCGGTCGCTGTTCCAAAAGGGCGGACGGTAAACCGGCTTGCGCCTGAGCCGGCAGTTCGATCTGCGCCGCTAGCGGCAAGCCGCGCCCGATCGCATGCGGATATTGCCCCATGACGATGCTGAGCGCGTCTTCGGTCATCCCCGCCGCTCGTTGGATCAGCGGAATGGCAGCGGCGGTCTGCGCCACGAGCTCTTGCGCTTGGCGCACGTCTTGCAGCGTGCCGATTCCGCCTTCAAGGCGGGCGCGCACGAGTGCGAGGCTAGCCGTGCGCGCGACGAGCGCTTTCTTCGAGATGGCAAGCTCTTCGTCAAGTTCGAGCAGCTGGAAATACAAAGTGGCCACCGAGCTCACGACTGCCGACGTCACTGTTTCGCGTGCGAATTCGGATTGCAGCACTTGGGCGTTCGCCGCCGCGACTTGGCTGTGCACCTTGCCGAAAAAATCGAGCTCGTACTGCAGCGTCAAGAGGCCGTTTGGCGCAAACGTCGAGCGTGGCGAGAGCGCCGGGCGCTGTCCGTTCGTCTGCTGGTACTGCGCGCTCAGGACCGCGTTGATCTGCGGATACTGCTGGCCCGACACGATCGTGTACTCGGCCTCGGCTTGCTGCACGCGTTGCGCGGCCACGAGCAGGTCGGCGTTGTTGGCGACGGCAGCGCGCAGCAGCGACTGCAACTGCGGATCTTTGAAGACCTGCCACCAGCCGAGCTCGCCCATGGCCGGTACGAGCTGCGAGGACGCCTGGTCGAATCGGAAGGTCTGCGGTTCTTGCGTGTCGGGCCGATGATAGGGCGGCGTGCAGGTCGCAAGGAGCTGAACGACAAGCACGCCGAGCAGGACGAGCTTCACGGGCGCGCCTCATCGGTCGCGCCGCCCCGCAGGGTTGCACTTCTTTCTGGCTGCGCGACCGTCGTCTTGCGCCGTTCGACTGCGCTTTCGATGAAATTGTAGAGCAGTGGGATGAAAAACACGCCGAGCGATGTCGCGAAGAGCATGCCGAAGAACACTGCCGTTCCAAGCGAATGCCGGGAAGCAGCGCCGGCGCCCGACGCGACGACCATCGGGGTGACGCCGAGGATGAAGGCAAGCGACGTCATGAGGATCGGCCGGAAGCGCACCCGGGCTCCTTCCAGCGCGGCATCCAGGATCGAAGCGCCCTCGGCGTGCTTGTCCTTGGCGAACTCGACGATGAGGATGGCGTTCTTCGCGGCCAGGCCGATGAGCATGATCAAGCCGATCTGCACGTAGACGTTGTTCGGCAGCCGCCAGATCCACGCGCCGAAAAACGCGCCGAACACGGCGAGCGGAATACCAAGGATGACGCCGAGCGGAATCGCCCAGCTCTCATACAACGCCGCGAGGAAGAGAAACACCAAGACCAGTGAGAGCACGAAGCTGATCGCCTGCGAGCTGCCGGCCTGCTGCTCTTGATATGCCGTGCCCGTCCACTCATACCCGAAGCCGTCGGGAATGGTCTGCTTCGCGACTTCTTCCATGGCGGCGATCGCCTGGCCCGAGCTGTAGCCGGTCGCCGGCTGTCCGTCGATCTCCGCCGCGCGGTAGACGTTGTAGCGCTGGATGAGGTTCGCCCCGTTCGTCAAGGACGGCGTGGAGAACGTGGAGAGCGGCACCATCTTGTTGTCGTTGTTGCGGACCATGAGCGAGCCGATGTTGGCCGGAGTCATGCGGTACTGGGGCTCGGCCTGCACGAGGACCTTCCAGCTGTTGTTGAAGAGGATCACGTTGTTGACGACCAGTCCGCCGAGCTCGGTCTGCAGCGTTTGGTAGACGTCGCTGAGCTGGACACCGAGATCGCGCACCTTGTCGCGATCGACGTCAAGGTTCACTTGCGGATAATCGACCGAATAGCCGGACAGCAAGTTGCCGAATTCGGGCCGCTTGCTCGCGGCCGCAACGACTTTGGCGGCGACTTGCGCGAGTTGTTGTTCGGAGTGGCCCGTGCGATCTTCGAGGATGAACTGGAAGCCGCCGGAATTGCCAAGCCCGGTGATGGGGGGTGGCGGGATGGGAAACGTCTGCGCCTCGGGATGCTGCCGCGCATCGGCATACGCCGTGAGCAGGATGTGCGCGAGCCCCAGATCTTTCTTCTTGCGCTCGTCCCACGGTATGAGCGTGACTGCGAGCGTGGCCACGTTCGATTGGAGCATGCTGTTGAGCGCGTTGAATCCGCCCAGCGTCACCACATCCTTGACGCCTGCGATCTGCTTGACTTGCGCGCCGATGCGATCGGCCGTCGCCTGCGTGCGCTCGAGCGACGAACCGTTGGGCAAGATCACGTCCAAGAAGAAGTATCCTTGGTCCTCGAGCGGCACGAAGCTCGGCGGCAAGATCTTGAGGAACGTGCCCGCGCCGATGGCGATGGCGGCGAGCAGCACGAGCATGACAGCGCTGCGCCGGATGCACGAGCGCAACAGCCCCATGTAGCGGTTGCGCGTCCGATCGAAACGCGCGTTGAACCAGGTGATGAAGCGGCCGACGGGTCCTCGCGACACGCGACCCGGGCGCAGGACCATCGCGCAGAGCGCGGGGGTGAGCGTCAGCGCGATGAGCGCGGAGAGCAGCACCGAAATGGACAAGGTCAGCGCGAACTGCTGATACAGCCGCCCGGTGATGCCGCTCAGGAAGGCGGCCGGCACGAAGACGGCGGCCAGCACGAGCGCGACCGCGATGACCGGCGCCTGCACTTGCCCCATGGCCTTGATCGTGGCCTCTTTGGGCGACAGCCCGGTTTCGATGTGGAGTTCGGTCGCTTCGACCACGACGATCGCGTCGTCGATGACGATGCCGATGGCGAGCACGATGCCGAACAAGGACAATGTGTTGAGCGAGAAGCCAAGCGGCACGAAGGCCGCGAAGGTGCCGATGAGCGCGACCGGGACCGCGCAGATGGGGATGATCGTGGCGCGCACGTTCCCCAAGAAGATGAACACGACCAGGCAGACGAGGATGAACGCCTCGAGCAGCGTCTTGAGCACGTCGTTGATGGATGCGCGCACGAAATCCGTCGTGTCGAGCGTGACGCTGTACTGCAGGCCTGGCGGAAAGCTGCGCGCCAGTTGCGCGATGGTCTTGCGCAAGGTGGCGGCGGTTTGGATGGCGTTGGCCGACGGCGTCTGATAGATGAGGATGTTGGCCGCCGGCGCCGCGTTGAGCTCGCTGAACACGTTGTAGCTCTGGGCTGCGAGCTGGCTCGAGCCCACGTCGCGCAGCCGGACGGTCGAACCATTCGAGAGCGTGCGCAGCACGATGTCGTTGAACTGCTCGGTGGAGGTCAACAACCCGGCGACGTTGACCGGCGTCTGGAAGGCCGTGCCTTGGGGCGAGGGCAACAGCCCGAGCTGTCCGGCCGGCGCCAGGGCGTTTTGATCCTTCAGCGCGTTGACGACGTCGCTGACTTGCAAGCCGAGACCGCCGAGCGAGTCAGGGCGTAGCCACACCCGCATCGCGTAGTTGCCCGCGCCCATGAGCGTGGTGCTGCCCACGCCCGGCACGCGGTTGATATTGTTGATGAGATTGATCGTCGCATAATTGGAAAGCCACAACGAATCGTAGCTATTGTCCGGCGAATAGAGCGTCACGATCATGAGGATCGCGGGGGATTGCTGTTTCACCGTGATGCCGTACTGGTTGACCGCTGCCGGCAGCAGGCTCGACGCGGCGGACACGCGGTTTTGCACGAGGTTCGTATCCTCGTCCGGATCCGATCCCACGTTGAACGTGGCGGTGAGCGTGTAGATGCCGTTGGAGGTGGAGAACGAGTTGAGGTACATGAGGTTGGGCGCGCCGTTGACCTGCGGCTCGATGTTGGACGCCACCGCTTGCTCTACCACGCTTGCGTTGGCTCCGGTGTAGGTGGTGTTCACTTGGACGGTCGGTGGCGTGATCTGAGGGAACTGCGCGATAGGCAGGAGGAAGATCGAGATGCCGCCGGCCAGCAGGATGACAAGCGAAATCACTATCGCGAAGATGGGCCGCTCGATGCAGAAACGCGAGATCATGGATCAGTGCTGCGCGGCACCGGCCGGCGCTTGGGTAGGCGCAACCGTCATGTCCGGCTGGAGGTTCGTGCCGCCCCCGACGATGACGGACTCGCCGGCTTTCACGCCGCTATTGATGATCACGTCCTTGCCGAAGTTCGTGCCGGTCTCGACGGTCCGTAGCTGCAGCTTGTTCTGCGGGCCCAAGACGTAGACCGTGCTCGCGCCCTGCAAGGACTGGACCGCGGCTTGCGGCACGAGCAACGCGTCGGGCTTGATCGAGATCGGGAAGTCCACGCGCACGAACTGTCCGGGGCGCAACAACGCCTGCGGATTAGGGAAAAGCGATTCGACGGAGATGGTTCCGGTCTGCTGGTCGATCGCGTTGTTGATGGTCTCCGGCGTGCCGCGATACGGATACAGAGAGCCGTCTGACAGGTACAATTGGAGCAGCGCCGGCAAGCGTTTGTGCTGCATGCTGCGCAAGCGCGGCGCCAGCTTGATGTAGTCGGCTTCGCTCAGCTGGAAGATCACCTTGATCGGATCGATCGCGGCGACCGTCGCGAGGGTCGGCGTTTTGGCAGGGCTCACGAAGTTGCCCTGATCCACTTGGATGAAGCTGATGATGCCGGTGACCGGCGAGGAGATCGTCGTGTAGCTGAGATTGAGCTGCGCGTTCGTGAGTTGCGCTTGCGCTTGCGCGAGCGAACCTTGCGCGTCCAAGACGGACGTGCTCTGGTTGAGCTCCACGTCTTGGAGATTTGCGCGCGCGGCGACGACGTCTGAAACTGCGATGTCATATTGGGTCTTCGTCTGATCGTAGTCTTGTTGGGATACCGCGAGCTTGGCTGCGAGCGGTCCGATGCGCGCCAGCTGAGCCTTTTGATAGCGGTACGCGGCCAGCGCTTGCGCGAGTTTTGCTTCGGCCGTCTGGTTCTGGACGTTGCTCTTGGCGCGGACGAGTTGTGCCTTCGCCTTGTCGACGTCGCCCTGAGCGGCCTGCACCGCAGCTTGGTATTGGTCTTGTTGGATCTGCATCAAGACCTGGTTTTGGTGCACGACCGAGCCGTTGCGGAAATAGACGTCTTCCAAGACGCCCTCGACGCGCGGCACGAGACCGATCTGCTGGATGGACTCCGCGTGAGCGACGTACTCGACCATGACGGGGACGCTCGTCTGCACGACTTTTGTGACGAGAACCGGCACGGCTTTCAGCGTGGGCGTGGCGCTCTTGCCGCCGCACGAACTGACGACCGCCGACGCTAACGCGATGGCGAGCAACACATGACGAAGTGCCGATGCACCCATACGGACGACCGCCGTTCGTGTGACTCGGGTGAACTGCTCGGACGATTCCGGGCGAACGGGGTTCCCCGGCACAAGGATGGGCGCCTCCTGTGGCGCTGAAGGTCGCGGACGTCGCCTGCGACAAGTGCGCGCGGACGGATGGACGTTTCTTCCAAAGACAATGGGCGCCGCTTGGAGCTCACCTGGCGAGGCATCGTTCTCGGCGCCGCGATCACGCTTGTGTTCACGGCCGCGAACGTCTATCTCGGCCTGAGAGTCGGACTGACCTTCGCGACGTCGATTCCAGCCGCCGTGATCTCCATGGCAGTGCTGCGCGCGTTTCGCAGCGCCACGATCTACGAGAACAACATCGTCCAGACCGTCGCGTCTGCGGCCGGCACGCTTTCGGCCATCATCTTCGTGTTGCCAGGCCTCGTCATGGTCGGGTGGTGGCACGATTTTCCATACTGGGAATCGTTCGCCGTGTGCGCGATCGGCGGGATTCTCGGGGTCATGTACAGCGTGCCGCTGCGCCGCGCTCTCGTCACGCAGTCGAACCTGCCCTACCCCGAAGGCGTGGCTGCTGCTGAGGTGCTGAAGGTCGGCGTCGGCGCCCGCGCCGAGACCGCGGCTTCGGTCGCAGAGAACAAACGGGGGCTGGTTGCACTCGTCGTGGGTTCGGTCGTGTCAGCGGCCTACGCGCTGGTCGTCGCCTCGCAGGTCTTCGTCGATACCGTGGCCGGGTATTTTCGCATCGGCGGAGCCGCAACGGGTTTCGGCATGGCGATGTCGCTCGCGCTGGTCGGCGCGGGTTACCTCATCGGCATCTCCGTCGGGCTTGCGATTCTCGCAGGCTTGGTGATCGCGTGGGGAATTCTGACGCCGATCCTGACGGCCGCGCATCCGGTCGCGGGCCCTGCCGCCGCCGTCGCCGTGAACGTGTGGGCGCACCAAGTGCGCTTCATCGGTGCGGGCACCATCGGCATCGCCGCGATCTGGACGATCCTCAAACTTGGGCGGCCGGTGTATGTCGGCATCACATCGTCGATCGCCGCGTCACGCCGGCGTGCGCTCTCGCAATCGGAGAACGATCTTCCGCGCACGGAGCGCGACCTCCCCATCGCGACCGTGGCGCTCATCAGCGTGGCATGTTTTGTGCCGCTCGCGGGACTGCTTGCGCTGTTCTTGCGGGGCAGCCCGGTGGCATCGCTGACGATTCCCCTGGTCATCGCCGGCGTGCTCTATGTCGTCGTGGCGGGATTTTTCGTCGCGGCCGCGTGCGGATACATGGCGGGCCTGATCGGCGCGTCGAATAGTCCCGTGTCCGGTCTTGGCATCCTCACCATCATCGGCGCCTCGCTTCTGGTTTTGGTCGTCGCCAAGAGCTCGGCTGCAGCTGCTGGTCCGGCGCTCGTCGCCTACGCGCTCTTCATCACCGCCGTCCTGCTCAACGTCGCGACCATTTCGAACGACAATCTGCAGGACCTCAAGACTGGTCAGCTCGTCGACGCAACCCCCTGGCGCCAACAGGTGTCGCTCATCGCCGGCGTCATCTTCGGATCGATCGTGATCCCGCCTATTTTGGACGTGCTCAACAAAGCGTACGGGTTTTCCGGCGGCCCGCATGCGCTGCCCGCGCCGCAAGCCACGTTGATCTCTGCGCTCGCCAACGGCGTGATCGTCGGGCGGATCAACTGGCACCTCATCGGCACCGGCGTCCTCATCGGGATCGGGATCATCGCGATCGACGAGGCGCTCAAAGCGACGACAAAATATCAGCTGCCGCCCCTGGCCGTCGGCCTCGGCATCTACTTGCCGGCCGCCACGACTTCAGCCGCGGTCTTAGGCGCGGTCATCGGCTGGATATACGCGCGTTCTACGTCGCCGAATCCGCAGGCCGCCGTGATGCGCCGGATGGGCGTGCTCGTGTCGTCCGGCATGATCGTCGGAGAAAGTTTGTTCGGGGTGTTGCTCGCCGGTCTCATCGTCTTCAGCGGGAAACCGGCGCCGTTCGCCATCGTCGGCGATGCGTTCGCTCCCTTCGCGCTGCCGCTCGCGGCCGTTGCGTTCGCCGTGGCGATTATCGCCCTCTTCCGCTGGAGTGCGAGCCTCGGCGATACCTCGCTCTCTCAGCCGCCGCGTTCCTAAAACGTGATGGTTTCGGACGAAGGTCCTACATGGCAAAAGTTTGCCGCGCGCGAATCGGGTAAAGAGTGAACTAAGCCCTCGCCGCGGTTAGGTTTTTAGTCAGGTGTCAGTCACGATTTCACGCGTGTTTGTCGCAATGCTCACGGGCATGGTGCTCGTGAGCTCCGGGCTGGTCAATGCTGCCCAGAACGCGGCAGTGGCCACGAACATCTCAGGCAGCGTCGCGATCAAGAGCGCGAACGGCGACGTCAAAGAGGTCTCGGCGACGCGGATCCTCCAACCGGGCGATTCGGTCTTGACGGGGATCAACTCGTTCGCCGTCGTCAGCCTCGCCGACGTGGGCCGAGTCTTGCTAGGGCCGGCCACGACCACGACAGTCAGAGCCAACGGCACGTCGCTCGACGTGTCACTATCGTCAGGCCTTGCGTGCGTGCAATCAGATCAGAAGAGCTTGCGCCTGCTGAGCGGACAGCTTGCGCTCGTGCCGGCCGCGCCCGCGACGATCTTCGATATCGCCCGCAACGCCAGGCAAACCGAACTCGCCGTGTACCAAGGCAGCGTTGCCGTGTCCACAGGGAACGCCGACAAGGGCACGTTTGCGAAAGGAACGGCGGCGGTGAGCCGCGTGGGTGAGGACCCAAAAATCACCGACATCGCAGCGGTCAATGAAGACTTTGCGAGCCTCGGATGTCCGGACGTGTCGATCGTGTCGGCAGCGCTGCCGGAGGCCGCCACACCGGCACCGGCCCACGGCGGCGGCGCTGGTGGACTCGTCGCAGCACTGCTCGGTCTTGGTGCGATCGCCGCAGCGGTGGGTCACGGCGGCGGTGGGGGTGCTGCACCTGAGAATTCTGTGCCCACAGTCGGTCCCACGGTGACGCCAACACCATCACCCTCGGGAACGCCGAGCGCAACGCCGACGCCGACGCCGACCCCAACGCCGACGCCGACTCCAACCCCAACGCCGAGCGCGACTGCGACACCGACCGTGACGCCCACGGCCACTCCGCCCCCCACGCCGACACCTTTGCCCACGCCGACGCCGACGCCAAGCGCCACGCCCACGCCATCCCCGACGCCGAAGAGCGATCTGACCGTGATGCCGCAGAATCTTTCGTTTGGCGGTCCGGCTTCAGGGCCGCAATCTTTCTCAGCGAAAGACAAGAGCGCTCATTCGTTTTCGGCGCAGAGCGACAATAGCTCGATCGCAGTCGTCACGCAAACGCATGCCGGACCCCACGACGCACGCTTCTCGGTCAGCCCGGTTGCCCCGGGCAGCACGAGCATCTCGGTGACGGATGACGCGGGGAACTCGAATGCGGTCGGCGTGACCGTAGGCACCGGTACGGTGACGCTCAACGGCGCGGCGCGGGCACGTCCTGCTCAGGCCTTGAACGTGACGCCGAGATCCTTGCGCCTTCGCGCCGGTGGAAGCGCAACGATCGCCGCGTTCGAAGCAGGGTACGCCGGAAGCATGCACGTCAGCGTCTCTCAACCTGGCGTCGTTGACGCCGGGCCTACCACCGCGAGCGGACCAAACGCCAACTTCTCCATCACCGCCCGCGGCACAGGAAGCGCTACGATCACGGTGAGCGACGATCGCGGCGGCGCGCTCGCGGTGCAGGTCTTCGTAAGCAAGAACTGACCGGCGCACGGCAAATCTTCTTCTCTCCACCTCGCTGTTGGGAGACTAGCGTGCGCAAACGCATCGGCATGGTTCTGATCGTTCTTACCTGTTTGATCGTGTCGGCGGTGCCCGCAACGACTGCATCCACGCAGCTACCAGGGGCGGGAACGGCCGTGCAGCCCTATGCCGCGCTGCGCTGGCGCCTCATCGGACCTTTCCGGGGTGGGCGCGTGCTCGCGGTGAGCGGAGTCGCCGGCGACCCGGCGCTGTTCTACTTCGGCTCGGTCGACGGGGGCGTATGGAAGACTGACGACGCGGGCCGCACCTGGGATCCTATTTTCGACGGGCAGCCCATCGGTTCGATCGGCGCGCTCGCCGTGGCTCCCTCGAATCCGCAGACCATTTACGTAGGCTCGGGCGAAGCCGACATGCGCTCCGACATCTCTTACGGCAACGGCGTCTACAAGTCCCAAGACGCAGGCAGAACGTGGCGGCGGCTCGGGCTCACGGACACGCGCCACATCGCGCGCGTGGTCGTCGACTCCAAAAATCCCAACCGTGTCTTCGTGGCGGCGCTCGGTCACGCATACGCAGCGAGCGAGCAGCGCGGCATCTTCCGCTCGCTCGATGGAGGTGCGAACTGGCAAAGGGTGCTCTTCGTTGACGCCAACACGGGCGCCATCGATCTGGCGATGGATCCTAAAAACCCAAACCATCTTATCGCCGCGATGTGGCAGACTCGCCGTCCGCCTTGGAACATCTATCAGCCTTCCAGCGGACCGGGGACCGGGTTATACATCTCCCAGGACGGCGGCACCACGTGGCAACACCAAAGCGGGCACGGGCTGCCCTCAGAGCGGCTGGGCAGGATGGGCGTCGCCTTCGCACCCTCAGATCCGCGGCGCGTGTATCTCATCGCGGACGCCAAGCACGGCGGACTCTACCGCTCTGACGACGGTGGAGCGAACTGGCGCTTGATGGACGCGGATGCGCGAATTTGGGATCGCGGTTGGTACTTCTCCGGCGTGACGGCAGATCCGAAAAATCGCGACATCGTCTACGTCTCAGACACCGCGTTGTATAGATCGCAGGACGGCGGGGCCTCGTTTGCAGCCCTCAAAGGCTCGCCCGACGGCGACGACTACCACACGCTTTGGATCGATCCAACGCAACCCTCGCGCATGATCCTGGGCTGCGACCAAGGCGCAAGCGTGAGCCTCAATGCCGGGCGCACGTGGAGCTCGTGGTTCAACCAGCCGACCGGTCAATTCTATCACGTGATCACCGATACGCGGTTCCCCTTCGCGCTCTACGGCGCGCAGCAAGACAGCGGAGCAGCGATGGCGTCGAGCCGATCGGCGTATGATTCGCTGACGTTTCGGGATTGGCGGGCGGTCACCGCAGGGGGAGAGAGCGATATGCTCGCTCCGGACCCGCAAGATCCGGACACGTTGTACGGCGGAAGAGTGGACCGCTACGACCTGAAGACATCGCAGGATCAGCTGCTCGATCCGACGCTCGGCTATCCTTTAGTACAGTGGCGTCAGGTGTGGACGTTACCACTCGTCTTCTCAATGGCGGATCGCCGCTCGCTGTATTTCGGACGGCAAGTCCTCTTCCGCACGACCGACGGAGGCCGCAACTGGACGATCATCAGTCCGGATCTGTCGCGGCCCGATCCGGGGGTCCCGCCCAATCTCGATCCTGCCACGGCGGCTGACAACCAAGGCGCCGGACCACGGCGCGGCGTGATCTACACGGTCGCGCCCTCGCCCGTGCGCAAAGATGAGATATGGGCGGGTACGGATGACGGAAAGATCTGGCTGACCACCGATGCCGCGCATTGGCGCGACGTCACGCCCGCAGGCCTGGGGCCCTGGAGCAAAGTTACCATGCTCGAGGCGTCGTGGTTCGATCCGCTCGAGGCGTACGCGGCGGTCGATCGGCACCGGCTAGACGATCAGGCTCCGTACCTCTATCGCACGCGGGATGGCGGCCGTTCTTGGCAACAAGTCTCGGCGGGAATACCCGAAGGCAGCTACCTCAACGCGATCCGCTCCGACCCGGAGCGGAGGGGATTGCTCTATGCCGGTACCGAGACCGGCCCGTTCGTCTCGTTCGACGATGGCGACAGCTGGTCGCCGTTGCAGTTGAACCTGCCTACCGTTTCGATTCGAGATTTTTCCGTGCGCGGCGACAGCTTGGCGATGGCCACGCACGGGCGTGCGTTTTGGGTGCTCGACGATCTTGCTCCGTTGCGCCAGTTCTCGGTCGAGGTCGCGCGAGCCGATGCATGGCTCTTCGCGCCCGCGACCGCCGTGCGCGTCCGGCCAGGCGACGATCAGGCCGAGCGGCTTCCGCCCGATGAACCTGCCGCACAAAATCCCCCGACCGGCGCGATTGTGGATTACGAGCTCGCCTCGGCACACCGGGCCCCCGTGCGCATCGAGATCCTGGATGGTCGAGGGACCCTCGTGCGCCGGTGGTCAAGCGGCGATCGTCTGGCGCCGCCCAATCCGAAGAAATTCGCCTACCTGCCGCTCTACATCACAAAACAAACTCGACCGAGCACATCTGCGGGGCTCAATCAGTTCGTATGGGATCTCCGCTACGCGCCGGTCCCCGGGCTTGCGAGCAGGCCGGGCGAGACCATTTCCGGGCCGTGGGCACCGTCGGGTCGCTACACCGTCCGCATGCACGTCAACGGACGCGTCATCGACCGGCCGCTCGACGTCGTGCGCGACCCTCGCATTAGCGCTACCAATGCAGACCTTCAAGCCCAGTTCGCGCTCGCGTGGAAAGCCGAACTGTGGCGCGCTCGGGGACTTGCGGCATACCATCGCGCGCAGTCTGCTATCACGCAGCTCAAGAGCAAGGCCGGCGCGGGATGCTCTTCGGCAGAGGTCGCCGCAAGCATCGTGCGCTTGCAGAACATAGCCGGCCAAGCGCCGCCGACGAATCCAGACAACTCCATGGGCTACCCCGAACTCAATTTGCAATCGCTGCACGCCCTTGACGGCCAGCTCGCAACGCTCGAAGGGCAGATCGAATCAGCCGACACAGCGCCGACTCCGGACACGCGTCACGCGTTTGACGCGATCACCCACCTGCTCGCGCGCGAAATCTCGCTCCTGCCCCCCTCGGTCTGCGGCACAAAGCTCATGTAGCTCGCGCAAATATTATGAAGGTTAATGTAGTTCACGCAAATTTATTAAGGTTAATGTAGTTCGCGCAAATTTATTTGCGCGCGCATAGCGCGAATGAATCCGCGCCTACTACAATACCAAGCTTTGACGCCTGGTCCATCAAATCGCAAAACGCTGCCCGCGCCGCGTCCGTCACCGGCGCGTCGACGCCATCGACGATCGTTAGCAGCTGGTTGAACTTCGCGGCCAGCGAATCCAGCCGGCTTGCCCTCGCCGACTGTTGAGCCTTGCGGGCAGCGTGCGTGGCGAGCGTGGTTCGGTCTATTGCGGTGACGACGGCATGCGCTATCGAATACTGCTGTTCAAGTTGCGCTGCGGTGATCGCCACCCGAGGATCCATGCCAAGCCAGAGCGGCGCTTCTTGAATCCGTCCATCGACGTCGAGGCGTACGGCATACTTGCCCGGCGGCACCAACGCCCCTTGAGGTCTGAAGGGGGTATTATGCGTCACCGCTGCGATCGGCAAGTCCGGGTGATCGAAGTGCGGCGTCGCTTCGTGGAGGTCCCATACAAACCGGTGCATGCCGGCATCCGTGGCTGGGCGTGCGAAGGGCCGAATCCAGTACGCCGGCTTGTCGAGTTCGGGAATAGCCGGCGCTTCGTCGTCGCTCGAATAGCTGCGCACGATACCGCCGTTGCGATCGAGGATCGCGACCTTCACCGACGACGCAGGCGCTGGCAGGTAGTAGTCGATGATCGCCCCATCGGGCGGGTTCGTTCCGGCTGGCTCTTCCGGCGG
The DNA here is from genome assembly GCA_021325335.1 of Pseudomonadota bacterium. Lineage (GTDB taxonomy): Bacteria > Vulcanimicrobiota > Vulcanimicrobiia > Eremiobacterales > Eremiobacteraceae > JAJPHJ01. The sequence continues at coordinate 17,625 of JAJPHJ010000083.1, forward strand.
TAGCGGGGTGTCGGTTGCCGTGTCGCGACGGACGCGCAGCGCTGGCACAGGCGCGAACAAGTGCACCCCGTCAAACGACCCGGCACGGGCGAGCTCGCGCAGCGGCTCGACATCGTCGAGGATCCAAAAACCGCGACCGTGGGTCGCCACGACGAGATCGTCGCCGTGTACGATCACATCGCGCGCGGAGGAGTGCGGCATATTCTGCTGCAGCGATTGCCAGCGCCAACCGTCGTCGAAGGAGACCTCGATGCCGTTCTCGGTCGCGGCGAACAACAAGCCGCGCACTTTGGGGTCGCTGCGCACCGCGTTGACCGGCTCGCGCGGTAAACCGTTCGAACCCAGACGCCAATGCCGGCCGCCGTCGTGCGTGATATAGATATACGGCCGCAGATCGTCCAGCCGGAAGCGTGTCACGGCGAGGTAGGCGCTTTCGTCATCGAACGGGGACGCGTCGATTTGTGCGATCTTGCTCCACGGGGTCAATGACGGCGGGGTGATGTTCTGCCAGTGCGCGCCGCGATCTCGCGTGATCCAAACGAGGCCATCGTCCGTGCCCGCCCAGATCGTCCCTTCGTGAACGGAAGAAGCTGCAAGTGCATAGACAACCCCGCGGTGGGCGCCATGTTCTTTGTCCTGCGCTTCAAACGGCCCGATTGACGACGGCAGCGCGGGATGCGTGCGCGTGAGATCGGGACTTACCACGCTCCAGTGCATGCCTGCGTCGCGCGTGACGAACACGCGGTTAGCGCCGAAGTACAGAGCTTGGCGATCGAGCGGATCGAAGGCGAGCGGCTCCGTTCGCACGACGCGGTACCCGCTGCCGCGCAACGGCATCGGCGAGACGTCTTGCGCCTGATCCGTGTGCTCGTCGAAACGCTCGACCTTTCCGCCGAAGAATACGCCCGGATGCAGCGGATCGGGGACGACGTAACCGTACTCCTCAGCGCCGGCGGGATGCCAATCGCGTTCGGTGATTTCACCCCAATCGCCGCGGCTGCTCACGCACGCCGAACCGCTGTCCTGCTGACCTCCGCAGACCCAGTACGGAAACCGGTCGTCTGCGCTCACATGAAACATCTGGCCGGTAGGCTGGTTGTACCACGAGCTCCACGTCCGTCCGCCGTTTTGCGAGATCGTCGCGCCCTGATCGGCTGACAGCGCGATAATGTTCGCGTTCTTCGGATTGATCCAGACGTGCGTGTAGTCGTCGCCGCCCGGCGCGCCTTTCACGGCGACGAACGTCTTGCCGCCGTTTTGCGATCGATAGGTCGACGTGCTCGTGATCCAAACCGTCTGGGCGTCGTTGGGGTCGACTGCGATCGACGAAAGATCGAAGCAGCGTGAAGAGATATTGGGGTGGGCGTTCATGAGTGCGAAATGCATCCCAGCGTCCGTGCTTTGATAAAAACCGCACCCGCTCGGCGTTCCGGCCATGACGTAGACCACGGGTGGATCCGAGGGAGCGACGGCGATGACGGCACGCCCGATCCGCTTCGGCAGGCCGTTCGTGAGTCGCGTCCAGGTGGACCCGCCGTCCGAGGAGCGAAAAACGCCGCTCCCCGGTCCCTCAAAGGATGCTTCCCACGGAGCCTCTTGCGACATCCACAAGCTCGCGTAGACAACCTGGGGATCGCCGGGATCGAGAACGACGTCCGCGGAACCGGTGCGATCGTCTTTGTAGAGGACGCGTTGAAACGTCACCCCGCCGTCGGTCGAGCGATAGACCCCGCGCTCCGCGTTCGGGCCGTACGGATGCCCGAGCGCCGACACGAAGAGCCGCTGCGGGTCCTTCGGATCGATGGCGATAGCCGCGATCTGCTGCGCGTCGCGCAGCCCAGGATGCGACCAGCTGCGTCCTGCATCGGTGGACTTATACATCCCGTCGCCCACCGACAGATCTGGGCGATGCATCCCCTCGCCGGAACCAACGTAGATGATGTTATCGTCGCTCGGCGCAATGGCGATCGCTCCCACCGACCCGGTCGGCTCTCGGTCGAAAAGGGGCGTCCAGGTCCGTCCGGCGTCGTCGCTTTTCCACACACCGCCGTTAGCGGGCGTGATGTAGAAGAGATCGGGCTGATCGGGAACACCGGCGATCATGGTCGTGCGCCCTCCGCGCAGCGGTCCGACGAATCGCCAGCTCAAACCGGCGTACTGCGAGGGAGCGACGCTCCTCGTGCTCGCCGGCGATGAGGGCGCGCACAACGCCATCGCCGCCAGCACGGTGACGAGACCCGCCAGACGTCTTATCACACTCGCCGTCATCGGGTCATGGTGCGATAGGCCGATGAGCGTACCCTGCGAGACTCGCCGGCGCTCGCGAATGAGCCGTTCGCATCACGGAAACGCGGCTCGCTGCCGCCAATCGTGGAGATACTCGCTGGAAGTGTATTTACCAGCGGCTGAGAGCGATGAGGCTCTCTCTTAGAGTCATATCATCAAGGGAGACGCTCATGTACTCTTCACCGAAGATCCTCGCATCTCTTGAAACGGCTTTCGTGTTGACTCAAGCCGAGGGCTGGGTCAGCTCGAGCCAATGTGAGGTCTGATTCACCTCTCACCGGTAACGCACGCTAGGGAGGATCGCTGCGGCGAGCCTCCCTTTTTTTCTGTGACGACGTGCTAGGCCGGGATTTCCCTTTGCAGCGCGATCAAGAGCCGTGCGGCCGGCATTTGAGGGTCTGCGATGACGCTCTTGATCTGCCACCCGTCGCGGCCTAGCTCGTCCAACGTATCGAGCTCGGATTGCTCGGCATCGGCGCTCGTGTGGCTCGCGAGCATGGAGAAGAATCGAAACTCAAACTTGGTTTGGGAAAGGACCGTGGGACTGGCTTGCATGTTCTGCACCTCATGCTAGCTTGTACCCACTCCGACGGTTACGGAACCGCGGTCCCAGGGTATAGGCAGCCCAGCGTCGCAGAGGAGGGCGCTCACCCATGTCACAGACAAAGCGAGTGGCAAAAGATGTCAAAGACGCCGCCAAAGAGGCCAAGCACAGAACCAAAGCGGGAGCCGAACATCTCAAACGCAAGGTCGCCGGGCGCGAGATGACCGGCGGTCAAAAGGTGCGGTCCTTCGTGCGGGAAGATGTCGAGAACACCAAGGCCGACGTGCACAAAGCGAAGCGAAAAGTTCGTGACTCCGTCTGATACGCCGTGACGAGGCTGGCTGTTCTCAGCCTTCTCGTCGCCACGCTGTGGGCTTGTGGGACTCAGCAAGCTCCGAAGGCGTCCGCCACTGCTTCACTGGCCGAGCGTCCGCTCATTCTCGAACGAAGCCAGGGCGAATCGAGATCGTGGCGGCCTCTCGGTCCGCCCGTTCGGGGAGTGCGGACGCTTCGTTATTTCACCATCAAGGTCGACAAGAAAAACGCCGGGTCGCCAGACTTTTGGTTCGGAACGGAGATGATGCCGCCGGGAGCACAGATTCCCTATCACCGGCATCTGCACGAAGATGAAGTGCTCTATATCGGTTCTGGGATCGCGCACGTCAAGGTGGGTCCAGTCGAAGGCGACGCACATGCGGGTGCGATCGTGTTCATCCCCAGGGACACATGGGTGACGGTGCGCAACGTCGGCAAGACACCCATCGCACTGCTTTTTGCTTTCAACGCGCCCGGCTTCGATCGGTTCATGCGCTGTGAATCCGTGCCTGCGGGTCAACCCGCACCGACGTTGACGGCCAAAGAAGACCAAGCATGCATGAAGCTTGGCGACGTACAATATCGCTAGACTCTCAATATGGGGAAATTCACGGTGGCGCGTTATGACGAGCTCGTCACCGAACGAGGATACCCACTCAGCACGTTCTTCGTCCTCAGCCCATGCGTTTGGAAGGAGCACGGTCGTTACCACGTTCTCGTAAGGGCGGTCAACCGCTCCGAGGAAGCCGCAGAGAAAGTCGCCCGTATTTTCTACGGGGCTGGAGACTCAGCGCTGCGCTTCACGATGGATGCGTCACCGGCGATTGCGCCCGGTCCCCAAGAAGATGACAAGGATGGTGCAGAAGATCCGACCCTCGCTTCCAGCGACGGCACGTATTACGTCTTCTACTCCGGCTGGAATCAAAGCAAGCGTGAAGGCCATCTACTCCTTGCCAGCGGTCGGGATATCCGCCATCTGACAAAACAAGGCCGCGTTTTGGGAGACACGGGATTTCGCAACGCCAAGGAGGCGACAATCGTCAAAGCTGCCGACGGGAACTGGCGCCTGTTCTTTGAGTTTGCCGAAGACGACCGGTCTAAGATCGGATGCGCCACGGCAGCAAGTCTCGCTGGGCCATGGACCTGCGGCCAAGAGCCGTTTCGCTACCGCGACGGTGCTTGGGACAGCTGGCACCTCAGCCCGGGACCTGTCATCACGCGCGAGGGAGGCCTCCCGGTCATGTTCTACAACGGCGCGGACCAAAACGCGCGTTGGCGCATCGGATGGGTCGAATTCGATAAGAAATTTGGAAAGATCACAGGACGCTGCGAGGATCCACTCGTCCATCCGCCACGCGAGAAACGCCACCCCGATGACACGGACATCGCGTTCGCATCCTCAGCCGTGGAAGAGGGCCACGGCATCGGCCTGTACTACTCGATCGCCGACCAGTACATGATGCGCGCGCTCGTAGCACGGCCTGCAGCTTCGTAAAAGGGACGGGGACCAGCATGGCAGCGCTCGAATTCTTGGAAGAGCGCTTCTCCAGAACCTATCTGACGAGCACTGTCGAAGGAAGGTCGTTATGGATACGCCATTTTACAAGGTCGTAAAACGTCTATGCGAGGAGTCGGAGTTGTCGCGCAC
>JAJPHJ010000103.1 GCA_021325335.1 Pseudomonadota bacterium
ACGTGGAGGGCTTGCACAAGTGGGCTCGGAGCGGAGCTCCCTCTTGTGATCGTGTTGGATCAATCACAAGACGAGTTCTCGCACACCCCAGGGAGCCATGCGCCGCGAAGCGCAGTGCACTTACCCTAGCATGCATGCGTGCCGAAGACAAGTCTTGACAAGTGCGAAACAGAGGTTCTCGTATGAAGACGGGCACTGAGAACGTGGTGCGACTCACGACGGAGCGTTTGCAGCTCCATCTTCGGCACACGTTCACGATCAGCCGCGGCTCGGAAGACATCGCCGAGACGGTCCTCCTGCGGCTGGCAGCTGGCGGCATCGACGCCTTAGGAGAGTCCGCTCCGGTCTCGCGTTATGATGAGAGTCCCGACCTCGTCGCATCGCAACTCGAAAAGATCGCTCTGACCGAACCGGCTCTGTGGCGATTCGACGAAGCGCTCGCTCTGCTCGACGATTCCATGGGTGCCCGCTGCGCTCTCGATCTTGCCTTGCATGACCTCGCGGGAAAGCGCTTGGGGATCCCCGTCTATCAGCTCTTCGGACTCGACCCCTCGAAGGCGTTGTCGACTTCGTTCACCATCGGCATCGCGGATATCCCGACGACCCTCGCAAAAATCGAAGAGGCGCGCGACTTTCCGATCCTCAAAGTGAAGGTCGGCACTCCCCAGACGATCGAGACGTTGGAGGCGATCCGCTCGACGTATCGCGGGATCATACGCGTGGACGCAAACGAGGGCTGGTCCGCCGGCGACGCGGTTCGGATGTTGCACGAGATGGAACGATTCGATATCGAGTTTTGCGAACAGCCCATCGAGGCCGGCCATCCCGATCAATTGCGCTACGTGAAAGAACGCTCGAAGATCCCGATCGTGGTCGACGAGGACAGCGTCACGAGCGCTGACCTTCCAGCGCTGTTCGGCTGCGTGCATGGCATCAACATCAAGCTGGCCAAGTGCGGCGGTTTGCGGGAGGCGTTGCGGATGATCCACACCGCGCGAGCCATGCATCTCAAGATCATGGTCGGGTGCATGATCGAATCGTCGGTGCTCGCCACGGCGGCCGCGCACATCACCCCGCTCTGCGATTATGCCGATCTCGACGGACCGCTCCTCATCACCGACGATCCATTCTCGGGCGTGCGCTATGAGGGCGCGCGCTTGCAGCTGCCCGACGCGCCCGGCCTAGGGGTGAGGCCGCTTGGGCCGACGGCCGTGGGCGGCCGATGAACGCGCCCACCGCGCGCCGCTATGTCGCGCTGACCGAAGGCTATTTGACCGACGCCCATCATGCCAAGACCGCGCATGGCGTGTTTCGCTACTCTTCCGATCCGATCGTCGCGGTCATCGATTCCGCATTTGCGGGGCAGAACGTGCGCGACGTGCTTCCCGAGCTTGGGAAAGATGCGCCTGTCGTGTCATCGGTCCGTGAAGCGTTAGCATTCTCTCCGACGTCGCTCTTGGTAGGCGTTGCGGTTTCCGGCGGCGCACTGCCGGCCCGTTTCCGGGCACACGTGCTCGACGCCGTGGACGCGGGCCTCGAGATCGTCAATGGCTTGCATCAATTCGTCAGCGAAGACCCCCAGATCGCCGAACGCGCGCACGCGCGGGGAACGCGTCTTTGGGACGTGCGCAAAACGGGCGAGATCCCATTGTTCTCGGGCGCCGCCTACCGCGTGCCCCAGGTGGTCGTTCTTGCGGTCGGCAGCGATTGCGCCGTTGGAAAAATGTCCGCGATGCTCGAGCTCGCGGCGGCCGCGATCCGGCTCGGCGACCGCGCGGAGTTTGCCGCCACCGGGCAGACCGGCATCATGATCGCGGGCAAGGGGATCGCAGTCGACCGCGTCATCTCTGACTTCACGTCGGGGGCGGCCGAACAACTCGTGCTCGACGTCGCCCCGGAGACCCGGTTCACGCTGGTCGAAGGCCAGGGCAGCATCCTCAATCCTGCTTTCGCAGCCGTCACGTACGGACTTATGCTCGGCAGCGCACCGGATCTCTTGGTGCTTTGCCATGAAGCCGGCAAAGACACGATCGATGATTTCGACGTCGCGATCCCGCCCCTGCCGGAGTTGGCGCGGCTTTACGAAGGGGCGCTCGCACCGGTCAAACCCGCGCCGTGCGTCGCGGTCGCGCTCAACACCCGTGCGCTGGGCGGCGCCGAGGCCAAAGCATGCATCGCACGCGCGGCGCAACAGACCGGTTTGCCGGTCGATGACGTGGTGCGTTTCGGCGCGGAACGGCTCTGGCGCGCTATTCGCACTGCGGCCGAGAGCACGCCGAAGTGGCAAAGCCTTCAGGCAGTACCCCGCTCGTGAGCCGCGGGTATCGGTGCTGGCTCGTCGCCGCGCTCGTCACGTTTGGCGGTTGTCAAAAGATCGCCCCTTCCGATGAACATGCGGCGCAGGCACGCTGGACGATCCCGGGCGTCGTGCGCACGGCGGTGACCGAAGAGCCGAACACGCTCGTCCGCATGTTCTCAAACCAATCCTCGGCGGACGACGTCACCGCATTGTTGTACGAGCCTTTCTTCCGCTACGACGACCGCGAGCGCCCCGTCCCCGCCTTGGCGACCACGTTTCCGACCATCGCCAACGGCCTCATAAGCAAAGATGGCTTGCGCGTGACGTTCCCACTGCGAGCCGGGGTGAGATGGTCAGACGGAGCACCGGTCACGTCGGCTGACGTCATCTTCACCTGGCACGCCATCGTCGACGGAAAGAACCCCGTCGTCTATACGGCCGACTACGACCAGATCAAGGCGATCGTGGCCGAGGGGCCGCATCGGGTGACGTTTGTGATGAAACGTCCGTTCAGCCCCGTCGTGTATTTGTTTTCGGAAGGGACGTTTTCGCCGCTCCCTGCCCATCTGTTGCGCGGCTACGCCTCGCTCAACAACATCTCGTACGACGCAAACCCCGTCGGGGACGGCCCGTTCGTGCTCGCGCAGTGGATGCATGGTTCGCGTCTTGTGTTCAAACCGAATCCGCTTTACTGGAGAGGACCGCCGCACGTCCGCGAAATCGACATGGAGGTGATCCCTGATCCGACGACCCAGCTCGCCGAACTCCGAACCCACGAAATCGATCTGGTCGACGGGGTGATGAAGAACCTCGTGCCGCAGCTGCACGGCATCCCCGGCATCTGGGTGCAGACCCAGCTGCAAGCGAATTACCGGCATCTCGATTTCAATCTGCGCAGCCCGCTGTTGCGCGACGCGAACGTACGGCGCGCCATCGCACGGGCGGTCGACGTGCGCAAGATCATCGCCGATGTCTACGGCGGTCTGGGCGTGCAAGCGGCGACCGACATCCCGCCCTTTTCCTGGGCTGCAAACGACCTGCAGCCGATCCGCTACGATCCCGCCGAAGCGGGGCGACTGCTCGCGGCATCACGGTGGCTGCCGGGAGCCGACGGCATCCGCATGAAGCAAGGCCTGCGGCTGGCGCTCTCCATCTCATCGACCACCGATAACCGGCCCAACGCGGATGCCGAAGAGATCGTCGCCGACGAATTGCGCGACGTCGGCATCGACGTGACGATCAAGAACTATGCGGGCGGGGTCCTTTTCTCGGAGCAAGGGCCGCTCTACCGAGGCGTGTACGACATGGCCTGGATCGTCAACACCGAAGGCGTCGATCCGGACGACCTTGCGATCTGGGGCTGCGCTTTCTTTCCTCCGCACGGCGCCAACACGAATTTCTATTGCAACCAGAAAGTCGATGCGTACTTGCACGATGCCCAGATATCGTACGACCAGCAGCGCCGCAAGAGTGACTATCGCAATGCGTGGCGCATCATGCTCGACGAAGCGCCCGCGCTCATGATCTACTGGGACCGCATCGTCGTGGCTGGCAATGCGAACCTGCGTCATTTCCGGCCGTCGCCGGTTATCACCGACTATTGGAACGCGTGGGAGTGGGAAATCTGAGCCTTGGATTGGTCCTGGCAGCCGTGACGGTCATCCGCTTTGCCGGAGGCGCCGAGCGCGATTTCGTCTCGGCGATCCACGAAGTCCCCGCCGGATTCACAAACGCCGTCGCGTCATGGAACGTCACGACGTCCGACGGCTCGTGGATCGAGACGCAACTGCGCGCCCGGGTGGGCAGGCGCTGGACGAATTGGTATGCGATGGGCAATTGGAGCCGCGAGCGCGCGCTATCGCATCGCCATTCCGTGAACGAACGGGCCGACGCCGACGGGAAGGTCGACACGGACACGCTCGTGCTCGAAAAACCGGCCGACGCCTGGCAGCTACGGGTATTTTTCCATCCCGCTGGCGCCGGCGTCGCTCCGAAACTGTCGCTCGTGGCGGTGACGACCGGCTCTCCCTCCTCGCCGGCCGGCTCATCCGACGCTTCGGAGGCGGCGTGGGGAGTCGATCTCGACGTTCCCGAGCGGACCCAACGCGTGCACGAATCGCCCGACGCGCTTGGCGGCGGCGGCGATGCATGGTGCAGCCCGACGAGCGTCTCGATGGTGATGGCGTACTGGGCAGCGGTCGAGCACAAACCGCAGTGGGACGTCGATGTCGCGTCAGCCGCGGACGGAACCTACGACCCCACGTACGCGGGTTGCGGAAACTGGCCGTTCAACGTCGCGTTCGCATCCGAGCATGGGCTTGGGGGATGGGTTGAGCGTCTCGGGGGGCTTGGCGAAATGCAGCGTTATATCGAAGCGGGCGTTCCGCTCGTGGCGAGCATCCGCGTTGCGCCGGGCGAGCTGCGCGGCTCGCCGTATGAGAAGACCGATGGCCACCTGCTCGTCGTGCGTGGATTCACAATAGCGGGCGATGTCATCACGAACGATCCGTACGCGTTACCCGGACACATCCGCATCGTCTATCCGCGCAGCCAATTCGAGCGCGTATGGATGGGTGGATCGGGCGGGATCGTCTACGTCATCGCGCCGCCGGCTCTTCTGGCTCGGTTGAAACCCTAGCGCCAACGCTTTTTCTTGGCAATGTAGCGGCGCAAATTTATTTGCGCCAATAAATTCTAGCCAAGGCCGCGGCGAGCGAGCTCCACGTTGATGATGAGCGAGGGCAACAGCCGCGCGAAGGTCCCCGTGACCCGGCGCAACTCGGCGCGTTTGGCTTCGTCTATGCCGTGCGTTTGCAGGAGATCCTGGCTCAAGAAGAGTCCGTGCGGCAGCGCCTTGGACGCGCCGAGCGCAGCGACGCCGATGCTGCGCGCCAGCAGCTCGTAGTTCGCATCGGTCACCTTCGGCTTGCAGTCGCGCCACCACACTTCGAGCCAATCCGGGTAGGATGCCATCGCTTTGTACTCGGTCTCGATGAACGGCAGATGCATCGTGGCACGCATATCCTCGTAGATAGCGCGCACCCGCGGTGGCGCTTCGCGCTCCTCGACGAGCGAAAAGCGCACGCCGCGGAACTCGCGTGGACGCTCGCGCTCTTCCTCTCGATGCGGACCACTCGTGCCGACGCCGCCGACGGGCTTGCCCGCAAGTGCGGCTTCGACGGCACATGCCAAAATCGCCAGCTTCGGATTGACCTCCGCGAAGAGCTCGATGACCTCGCGCATCCGCGCGATCTCGGCTTCGCTGACCGCGCGGCCGCGCAGCTGCGCCGCGTGATCGGCCACCGGCCAGCCCGTCGTCTGCGTGCGTGACTCCTCGCCGACCTTGGACGCGAGCGCCGCGAACTCGACCGTCAGCACGCTCGGGCGCAGACGCCGCCACGTCAAGTCGAGGAAACGAGGCACGGCCGCCCAGGCTTGGAACAGCAGGGTGACGATGGGCACGCGCAGTGCGTTCTTGATGTCGCGGAAGGCTTCGCGCGCCCGCTCTTCCGTGGCTTCGCTCTCGCGGACGAACGGTATCGATTCCGTCACGGCCGTCGCACCGGGTCCACATCCACGCGCAAGTGCAATTCGCGTAAGATTTTCGGCTCCACGGCCGTGGGTGCATCGATCATGAGATCCTGGAACCGCTGGTTCTTCGGAAACGCGATCGTCTCGCGGATCGACTGCCCCCCGGCCATGAGCAAGATGATGCGATCCACCCCGAGCGCGATGCCGCCGTGGGGAGGCGCGCCATACTCGAAGGCCTCGAGCAAGAACCCAAACCGTCGCTCCACCTCTTCGGGCGAGTATCCGAGGAGAGCGAAGATCTTGCGCTGCATCGCCGGGTCGTGAATGCGGATGGACCCCGATCCAAGCTCCATCCCGTTGAGGACGACGTCGTAGTGCTGGGCGCGCAGCTGCAAGGGGTCGCCTTGCAAGCTTTCGCTGCCTGGCGCGGGAGCCGTGAACGGATGATGCGCAGGCGTGAGCGCACCGCTCTCCGCATCGCGCTCGAACAGCGGAAAATCAAGAACCCAGCAAAATGCAAAGCGCCTGGGATCGCGCAAACCGCGCTCGTCAGCGACGTGGAGGCGCAGCTTGCCGGCGATGAGCTGCGCCGCCTCGCGTGCGTCCGCGACGAGATACATCGCATCGCCCACCGAAAACCCCGCGGCGCGTTCGAGCGCTCCCATCAGCTCGTCAGTCAAAGCCGTCTTCGGCATGGAAGATTTCGTGCCGTCGGCCGCGCGCGCGATCCACACGAGCCCCTTGGCCCCGAATTCGCCCGCGGTTGCGGCCAACGCGTCGAACTCGCGTCGCGAGCGCCTGGCGCCGCCGGATTCCACAAATCCCACGATCGCTTGACCCGCCGCCAGCGCCGCTGCGAAGATCTTGAACTCGGTGCCCGCGAACGCCGCGCTGACGTCCTGGAGCTTCATCCCAAATCGGAGGTCGGGCTTGTCCGAACCATACTCGGCGAGCGCTTGCGCGTGCGAGAGCCGTACGAACGGCGTGGGGACCTTCTCTCCGAGCGCTTCGAAGAACATGTTGGCGAGCGTCCCCTCCATCACCGCGATGACGTCGTCTTGGGTGGGGAAGGCCATCTCGAGGTCGATCTGCGTGAATTCGGGTTGCCGATCGGCACGCGTGTCTTCGTCACGGAAGCACCGGGCGATCTGGAAATAGCGCTGGAAACCCGCCACCATCAAGAGCTGCTTGAAAAGCTGCGGCGACTGCGGCAGCGCGTAGAAATCGCCCGGATGGAGGCGGCTCGGCACGATGAAATCGCGCGCGCCTTCCGGCGTCTGCTTGATGAGCATGGGAGTCTCGATCTCGAAAAAGCCTTGCGCGTCGAGATAATCGCGCACCGCTTTGACGGCGCGATGACGCAGCGCGATGTTGCGCTGCAAGTGAGGACGACGCAGGTCGAGATAGCGGAACCGCAGCCGCAAACTCTCATCCACTTCGCCGTCGGTATGGATGGGAAACGGCGGCGTCTTGGAGCGGTTGAGGACCGTGAGGGCGTCAACCGCTACCTCGACCTCGCCGGTCTCAAGTTTTTCGTTCTCGGTGCCGGCCGGCCGGCGGCGGACGAGACCGGTCGCACGGATCACGTCTTCGGCGCGCAGCGACGCGGCTTCACCGATCGCGCGCGGATCGATGACGAGCTGCGTGAGCCCGAAGCGATCGCGCAGATCGATGAAGATGAGGCCGCCGTGATCGCGGCTGCTATTCACCCAACCGGACAGCTCGACACGATCTCCGCTGGCCTGCGCGCGCAGCTCACCGCAGGTGACGCGCCGCGGTTGCGAGACGCTCACGAGACCGGCGCACCTTCCTGCAGCGCTCGTTTGATGCCGCTGACGTAATGGTATTGATAGGCGATTTGGCGCGCGATGTAGGGCCAGGTGTTCTTGCGCGGTGCTTCTTCGCTCGAGCCGGCTCGCTCGAGCGCGTGGCGCAGAGCCGGAGCCGCGCGCAGCGCCGAGTGCAGCCAGAGTGAGAGAGGCGTCATGCCGAGATTCGCTTTCACTGAGAAGTCCGGGTGCTTGCGATAGAAACGCACTGTGGAAACGCCGGCGAGCTCCATGCGCCCCACTTGCTCGGTGAAGCCGACCGGATGCCAGTGATAGTTCACGGCCTCCGCATCGTAAAGGATGCGCACCCCGCTTCGCGCCAGCCGGTAGCCCAGTTCCAAGTCCTCGTGGCCGTATCCCGTGAACGCTTCGTCAAAACACCCCACTGCGAGCAGGTCGTCGCGCCGCACCGACGCATTGCCCGTTAAGAAGTACAGCCACGAAAGGGTGCGCCGCGTCGCGGGATGCAGCGGCTTGCGCAGCGTGGGGTGATCGCGTTGTGCCGCGTAATCTTCGAGCGAGCGCACCTGCAGTTCGCAGCCGACCACCGCCACGCGTGCTTGTGCCCGAGCGTGCTCCGCGGCGTGCCGCTCCAAGAGCGTCGGCGACGCCAGGATGTCGGCGTCGGTGAAAAAGACGAGGGGCGCCCGTGCGCTGGCGATGCCTGCATTGCGCGCCGCCGCTCGGCCGGCATATCGGCCGGGCAGATAGCGCACCCGTTCACCGGATTTGGCGACGACATCGCGCGCGTAGCCGGCGGTTCCGTCCGTGCTCATGGAATCCGCGATGATGATCTCGTATGCGTTTGCAGGGAGCGACTGCTCGAGGAGCGTGGGCAAGACCGCTTCGAGGTTTTCGCGACGGTTGTACGTGGGGACGACGACCGAGAGCTCGAGCGCGCTCATAGCGCCTGCACCGCGTCGGCGATATCACTGATGAGCGGGTTTGGATCGGCACCGCGCGGCGGCTTGACGAACACCGCGCTCGGCACGCGCCACGGACCCCACTCCTGGGAGCAAAGCCGGAAGTACTCGCGCTCGAAGACCACGACGACCGGTCGCCGGAGCGCCGCGGCGACGTGCGTGGCGCCCGTGTCGACGGTGACGATGACCGCGGATTGCTTGAGCACCGCGGCCCAGCGCAGGAGCGCCAAATCGCCGAACCAGGTCACGTTTGCGTGCGGCATGGTCCGCGAGATGTTCTCCGCCATCTCGCGGGTGTCCGGCCCGAAGGTCACGACCACGTGCGCCATCCGTTGCGCGAGATGCGCGATGAGTCTGCGTACGGCGTCTGCGCCGAAGTTCGGCATGAACCAACGCGGTGCAAGCGCGACGACCGTGCCTCCCGCCGGTGCGTTCTGCTCGGCCCATAAGAGGTCGTCGTCGCCGAGGCGCAGCGTCAGATCCTCGGTGAGGTGTTCGCCGCCGGCAAGGCTGACAAGCGACAGCACTTGGCGGACTTCGTGCATCACCGGCTTGTCCAAAATCCTGTCTGCAAGCTCGGGGTCGGCTTCGGAGAGACAGAAATCCGTGAGGCACAAGCGCGCGAGCACCCGGCTCAAGTAGCGGCGGCGATAGACATAGCCGATGCGGCTCGACGCGCCCGAAATCCCCGTCAAGAAGATGTCGTCCGTTCGCGGCGCGAGACCGACCGCCAATCCACACCTCTTGCCGAGCCTTGCGACCCGGGCGATGGCACGGGTCGGCTGCGCCCGCGGCAAAAGCACAATCTCATCGACGTCGGGATTGTGCCGTAAGATCGGCTCCGTATACCCTGTGATCACCGCGGTGATGCGAGCTTTCGGCCAGGAACGGCGAAACGATGTGATCGCCGGCGTCGACAGCACGAGGTCGCCCACGCGGTCCGTGCGGATGAGCAAAATGTGCTCAGGCCCGCGACCGTCGAAAGGCGTCATCCGCCGCCGGCGTTCTGCGGATTGGCCAATTCATCGTAATAGTCGGAGCGCGCCAGCCGCTGCGCGGCCCACCGCCGCATCGCGATCGGCCATGCGCTGGTCGCTTGGCCTGGACCCGCGACGCCTTTGAGCACAAAGGGCCAGCCGCTCATGCGGGCGATCTTGCTCCACCACACAAGCGGCGCGAGCTGCCCCGTGGCCAGGGCGACTCGCCAGTGAGGATGTTTTGCGAGAAACTGTCGCGCTGTCCGGGCCTGGGCTCGCGCTTGCCGTGCCACGGAGCCGAACTGCTCGGGCGAAAGCGGAGGCTTATAATGATAGACGACGGCGTCTTTTTCCAAGATGGACGGTATCCCCATGTTCCGCAGCCGCAAGCCGAGCTCGAGATCTTCCCAGCCGTATTCGCTGAAGCGCTCGTCGAACCGGCCCGCTTCTTCGATGAGCCGGCGCGGCACCGAGACATTGGTCGTCCAGAAGTATGCGCCGGAATAGTGGCGGATGCTGTAAGCCGGAGCGGGCAGGTCATCAAAGGATGCGACGTTGATGGCCACGCCGCGACCGATGCTGCGCTCGTGACTGCGGTGGAATGCGACGTGAGCCCGCAGCAGCGAAGGGGTAGCGAGCACGTCATCGTCCATGAACAGGATGATCTCGCCGCGCGCCCGCTCGATGCCGACGTTGCGCCCGCGCGCGAGACCGGCATTTTGCTGGCGCACGAGCTGCAGCGAGCACGGCGGCGACAAGCGCGACAGCACCTCCTCGTACGAGCCATCCGTCGATCCGTCGTCGACGAGCACGATCTCGTAGGAATCAGGATCGAGATCTTGCCGGAACAGCGCTTCCAGCACGCGCCCGATGAGCTTGCGACGGTTGAACGTGCATAGCTGCACGGTGATCGAGAGGCCGCGCCCGTTCATGAGGCCTCGGCGGCATCTCCCTGATGCAGGACTCGCCGCGCGGCCGCGACGACGCTGCCGGTATCGAGCGCCGCATAGCATGCGAAGGTGCGGCATGTCTCCTTACGGCAACGCGGCGGACACGGGTAGCTCGGCCGCACGAGTTCTACGCGGGGGCCGAGCGGGCGCCAACGATCGGGGAGATCCGTGCGCAACGTGAAGATGCCGACTGTCGGTGCCCCGACACCGGCCGCGATGTGCATTGGTCCCGAATCGAGCGCCACGACGAGCGTCGCGCGCCGGGCCAATGCCGCGAAACCGCGCAGCGTCGTGGCGCCGCTTGCATCGAACACCGGCTGGCGCATGGCCGCGGCGGTTCTCGCGGCGAGCGCAGCTTCTTTCTGACTGCCCGTGAGGATGACCGGGCACGCGAACGCGCTTGCAAGCGCGTCGCCGAGGGCGGCAAAACGTGCGCTCGGCCAGCGGGCGGCGTACGCGGTGATGCCCCGCGCACCGTGCAGGATGATGAACGGCCTGTCACCGACCGTCCGCGCGAGGAGCGCATCAGCTTCTTGCTCGTCCTGGGCGGTCGTTTGCACCGAGATCCGGAAGTCGGCCGGGATGGGCTCGGCTCCGAGCGCGCGCGCGTAATCCATTTGGATGTCGGTCCAGTGGCTGTGCATATCGCCGCTCTCGCTTCGGATGTCGACGCGTTTGGTATACCGGAATGAATAGAGGCGGCGGCTTTGCCCGACGCGGATCGGAATGCCGGCTTGCCACACCGCCTTTGCGATTCGAGGATCGGACCAAAAGACGATGACATGGGAGTAGTCGCGCGCGCGCAGCTGTTCGACGAGCAGGCGCAAGGGCAAAGCGCCGTCATCGCTTAGGATCTCGCCGACCGCAGGCTGTCCGAGGACCACGGCCGCTGCGTACGTCGATGCGAGGACGTCGATGGCCACGCCGAAGCGCCGGTGCAATGCGTTGATCGCGGGCATCGCGGCCAGCAGATCGCCGGCACCGCCCCGGGTGCATGCCGCGAGCACTCGAGTCGCATTCATCGCTGCTCGAGCACCGCTGACGGCGCCGCGCGCAACACTTGCACCTCCGCGGCGAGAAAGCGGCCGTAGGCCGCGGCATCCCAGGTCATGTCCAACGGGCGCTTCGCGTGGGAGCGCCAGCTACCCGCCCACGGGTGCCATTGCGCGCAGAGACGCTCGAAATCGTGCGGGTCGAAGACGTCGACGACGCGCCGGCCGAGCATGCCCGCGACATGCGCGGCGCCGGTGTCCGGGGTGACGAGCGTGTCGAGCGAATCGATCGCGCCGATCCACTGCGGAAGAGAAAGGGACGCCAAGAGGCGGATGCGGGCTCCGATCGCGGGCGACAGCTGCTCCTGGATCGCGCTGGCTAGATCTGCATCGTCCGCCGCTGAGAGCAGAACGCCCCGCGTGCTTTGCTCGGCGACCCCGAGCGCCGAAAAGGCTTCGCTGACGACAGCCGCGATTGCGCTCGGGGTGTATCCGGCGGAGCGCCATTTCGGGCTGATCTGAAAGCCCACGGCGCCGTTCGCCGTTCTGGCATCGGGCGAGGGCTCGACCCGCATCCACGCGCGCAAATCGTGCGCAGTCGCCGGGGCCGGCTCGCTCGCGCCAAGCGCAACGGCAAGCCGGTAGAGCGTTTGGACTTCATGTTCGGGCGCGCGCGGGCGCGCAGCGGGTCGATAGACCGCTTGCGTCAGCTGCGCTCGCTGCCATAGCGATTTGAACGGTTTGTGCAGACGGTGCCAGAACCCGGCCCGCTCCGCCGCGCCGCTCCGGCGCGCAATCTCGTAGCCCGCCACTTCCTCGGTCGCGACGAGCGCCTTGGCATACCGCAGCGGCCGTATCGTCTCGTGCAGCCGGCTGACCGGTTCGCCTTCGCGAAAGAGATGGATCCGTTCCACCCGTTGCGAGAACAACGCCGCGTTCGCCTCAGAGCACACAGCGCCGAAGACGGCCTCGGGAAAAGCACGGCGCAGCCCCTCGAGCGCCGGAATGCAGAGCGC
>JAJPHJ010000072.1 GCA_021325335.1 Pseudomonadota bacterium
GAGGAAGTCTCAGGACGGCGCCGGTTGCCTTTCGGGCAGGTCGTTTTCTTCTTGCGGCCCAGGCGAGTTTTTGATGCGAACGGAGAGCAACCTTCTTCCGGCTGTCTTTTCGACGATCAGCACGACACCACCGTCGATGACGACTTGTTCGCCCGGCACCGGGACACGACCGAACAACCCGAACGTATAACCGCCTATGCTTTCGAAATCTTCCGTAGGGAGGTGAAGGCCCAAGCGCTCGTTGACGTCATCGATGTTCATCCGGGCATCGACGATGAACTCGCTGTCCCCCGCGGGCGTGATTTCCGGCGGCCGCTCTTCGGCGTCGTACTCGTCCATGATCTCGCCGACGATCTCCTCGAGCAGGTCCTCCATGGTCACGAGACCCGCTGTCCCGCCATATTCGTCCACGACGATAGCCACCGACACGTGCTCGGCCTGCATCTCGCGCAGGAGTTCGTCGATCTTCTTGTTCTCTGGGATCGCTTTGATGGGCCGCATGAGCATGCGCAACGGCGCGTCGAGCTCGCCGCGCGAGACGTAGACGAGCAGCTCTCGGTCGTGCACCACGCCGACGACGTGGTCGATGTTGCCTTCGTAGACCGGCAGCTTCGAATAGCCTTCGCGCGCCACGATCTCGACGCCGTGCCGAACCGGATCCTGCGCGCTCGTGACCACCATGTCCGTGCGGGGGGTCATCACCTCGCGCGCCACCGTGTCGCCGAACTCGAAGATGGAATGGATCATCTCCTTTTCTTCCTCTTCGAGCACGCCTTGCGACTCACCGACGTTGACGAGCGCGCGAATATCGTCCTCGGTGACGTAGGGGCCTTTGCGATTCGGGTCGCCGCCGAACAGCCGGATCAGCCAAGAGGTCACGTTGACGATGGTCCACGTCACCGGGCGCAAGATCCAGTACATGACCTGCAGGAACCGTGAGAAGCGGTTGGCCCATTTGACGGCGTCTTGGACCACGACCATCTTGGGCACGATCTCTCCGGCGACGAGCAGGACCACCATCATGACGACGGTCGAGACGAGCACCGGCCGCCATACCCCGTACTGGATGGCCGCCCAGGTCGCGAGGGATTGAGCGGTCAGCAGCACGATCGTGTTGCCGACGAGGATGGTCGTGAGATAGCTATTGCGTTCGTCGATGAGACGGACGAGTCGATCGGTCTTGCCGTTGTGAGCCCGCTGCACGATGCGCAAGCGGCTCAACGCCAACAGCGAAGCTTCCGAGGCCGCGAACACTCCGGCCAATGCCACGAGGCAGACGATGCCGATAAGCGCCACGGTCAAACTTGGGTGCATGGATGCGTTTTCAACGCCCCTGTCTGTTCGCGGATGCGCGGCGATTCTCCACCCGCGTCAGCCCCGCTGCGCCAGCACGTGAGCAAGCGCTTGGCCGTAGATGATGGCGCCCATCACGGCTGCGGTGATGCTTGCGACAAGCACCGCGGCCGCGCCGGCGTGTTTTGCCGACCTCGCCAGCGGGTGCGCGTCAGGTTGGACGAGATCGACGACGTGTTCCAAGCATGTGTTGAACAGCTCTGCCGCGAGCACGAAGCCGATGGCCAAGACGAGCACGGACCACGAACGGGCGTCAAAGCGCAGCAGCGCAGCGACCCCGATCGCCACGACGGCCAGGCTCAGCTGGATGCGAAAGTTCGGCTGTGCGACGAAGGCATGCCACACGCCGTCGGCCGCATCCGCAAAGGCCGCGAAGAACGGGCGCGCCTTCACGTGCGTTCCAGGTCGCGCACGATGCGCCGCGCGAGTCCGAACATCCGCCCGGCGTCTTTGCGCGTGTGATGGTCGTAGCCGCACAAGTGCAGGGCTCCATGGACGGCCAGGCGCCGCATCTCGTCCGCAAGCGAGCCGCCGTACTCGCGCGCTTGGCGCCGCGCGGTTTGATGTGCGATGACGATGTCTCCGAAAGGTTCGCCCTCGCGCGCGGCTGCGGCGATGGGAAATGCGAGCACATCGGTCGTCCGGTCGATCCCTCGAAAACGACGGTTGAGCCCACGCATGACCTTGTCGGGGACGACGACGACGCTCACGTCGCCGATCATTTCAGGCGCCGCGACGGAGAAAGCGTGTTCGACCGCCGCCCGCAGCGATGCGCTGGAAAGTCCCCGAATGCGGGGAGCGCGCACGATGACATGGGCACGGGGACGACGCTTCACCAACCCGCCGGCGTGTGGCCGACAGAGCGGAGAGCCGCAGGCGGACCGACGATCGCCGCTGCGACGAAGAGCTCCGCGCCTGTGAGCCGCGAGCCCAAGACCGTAAACCTGGCCGGCGCCGCCGCCGGGGCGGCGTAGAGCGCTGACGTCGAGATCAACGGTGCGAGCATCTCTTGGGGGAAATCAAAGGACGGAAGGGGTGTCGTTGGTGCTGCGACGGGGGCGGGCGCAGGTGCCACCACGGGCGTGGTGGACACGACGACCGCAGGTTGCGGAATGGTTTGCTGCACGCGCGCTTGTGCCGCGCGGATCGCTTGCTCGAGGCGAGCGCGCTGCGCCTGGCGTGCCGCCGCCGCGTCTGCAGCCGCCTTGCGCATCGCCTCTTCGGCAGCCGATGGTCGCGCCGGCGTCGCGTTGGCGGCGCGCTGCTGGCGCGCCCGACGCGCAAACGCCGAAACGATGTTGATGATGATGATGAGCGCGATGAAGAACCCGAACGGGTCGATCGCGGCGGATGTATGACCGAGCGGGCTCAACGCGACCTACGAAGGGGTCGGCGGAGTCGGTGGCGGCACGGCCGAGGGTGTACCGCCGGACTGCCCCGCGATGGCGTTGCGCATGTCCGTGTCTGAGAGCACGTTCTGCATCCGGTAGTAATCCATCACGCCGAGGTGGCCGGAGCGAAACGCCTCTGCCATAGCCGCAGGGACGAGCGCTTCGGCTTCGACGACTTTCGCGCGCATCGCTTGCGTCTGCGCTTTCATCTCTTGTTCTTGCGCGAGCGCGGCGTATTGCCGTTCTGCCGCCTTCGCCTGCGCGACTTTTCGGTCGGCTTCGGCCTGCGCGGTCTGAAGATCGGCGCCGACGTTTCGGCCGACATCGACGTCGGCGATATCGATCGAGACGATTTCGAAGGCCGTGCCGGCGTCGAGCCCTTTCGTCAGCACCGTCTTGCTGATATGGTCCGGGTTTTCCAGCACTTCCTTATAGGTGGAGTCGCTGCCGATCGCGGCGACCACGCCTTCGCCCACCCGGGCGATGACGGTCGCCTCGCCGGCCCCGCCGACGTAGCGATCGATGGCGGCGCGCACCGTGACGCGCGCTTTCACGTTGAGCTGAATGCCGTCTTTGGCCACGCCCTGGAAAGTCGGCGTCTCGATGACTTTCGGATTGACCGACATCTGCACGGCCTCTTGCGGATTGCGCCCGGCCAGGTCGATGGCGCATGCCGCTTCCCACGAAAGCGGTATCTGCGCCCGCTGCGCGGAGATAAGTGAGAGCGTCACGACGTCGATGTGGCCGCCGGCAAGGTACTGCGATTGCATCTGGTCGACCGAGACGGTCAGGCCCGCCTTGCGCGCCATGACGAGGGCATCCACGATCACCCCCGGGGGCACTCGCATGAGGCGCATCCGCACCAAGCTGAAGATGCCCAGTCGCACGCCCGCCGCCTGCGCCCTGATCCACTGGCCGAACGGGAAGTAGTACAAGAACATGAAGAAAAGGATGATCGCGACGAAGGCGACCACGATGACCAGGAACGATCCAAGTACCACGGTGTCTCCTTTAGGCCCGGGTGACGAACAGTTTCGCGCCTTCGACGCGCTTGACGACGATCGGCGTCTGCGCAGGGATGTAGTCGCCGTCGGTCTGCACCTGATAACGGCTGCCGTTGATCACGGCGACGCCTGCGGGTCGTAGGTACGACTGCGCGACGCCGCGCGCGCCCATCAACTCGGGGAGCGGGCGGGCGGCGATGTAGCCTTCAGCCGGTGACTGTGCGCCGGCAAAGGCGAGCCGACGCAAAAACGCGCTCTCCGGCAGCCAGCGCAAGGCTAAAAAGAACAATCCCACCGCAAGGGTGAGCGACAGCGCCGTCGCCACGACGCCGACATACCACGCGCCGAATGCCAAAATGATGCTGATCATGATGAGCAAGCCGCCCACGATTCCCGAGATCCCGTGGCCGGGCAGCACGTGCAGTTCGAACAGCAGCGCCAAGACGCCGAGCGCGAAAATCGCAAGCACGGTCCAATTCGAAAACCCCGCGACGATGTGAGCCCCGAAGAACAACGCAAGCGCGGCCACGCCGATGATGCCGGCGATTGCGTGGAGCGTCTGCATCTCGATGAGCAGGCCTAAGAAGCCGATCGTGAGCAAGAGCCCGGAGACGATGGGATCGGCTGCGAATTGCGCGATCTTCTCGCCGATCGTCTGCGAGGACACGGCGAGGCGCGAATCTTTGTATCCAGCTTGCTGCAGCGCGGCGATCTCGCTCGACGCGATCCCATCGATGAAATGAAGTCTCATCGCCTGCTCGGGAGAAAGCGACAAGATCTGCCCCTTCGCTTTGAGCTTCGGGATGACCACATCCGGGTCGGTCATGCCGGCCGCAATCGTCGTGTTCCGGTGATGCGCCTCCGCGAGCGAAACGAATTCGGCATGCAGCGCGGAGATGGTCTTGGCGGTCGATGGGATAGGTTCGGCAGCGCCGATGCTCGCGCCGGGAGCCATGTAGATCTTATCGCAGGAGAGCGCGATGAGCGCCCCGGCAGACCACGCGCGCTCTTTGACGTACGCGATCGTCGGCAAGCCTGACGAAGCGATGGCGTCCTTGATGTCGTTGGCATCGTCGACGACGCCGCCGTTGGTGGCCAAGACCACGAGGATCGCGCTCGCGCCGTTGCGCTGCGCATCCGAAACGGCGCTCTCGACCCGGTGCGCCATGCCTGCGTCGATGGTGTCGTCGATGTCGATGACCTGTACGAGGCCGCCGCTATGCACCGCGGCGCGAGCGAAGCTCGCGCACGAAAGCCCGGCTGCGAGTATCAGGCCGAAGAGAACCGCTCGGGGCTTCATTCACCCCTTCTTTTCCAGAAAGCTACGGACTGCTTCCTGGATAGCCTTGCCATTTGCGCGATCGCGCAGCGCCGCCATGGCGGCTTTCATCGCGTCGCCGAAGGTCGCATTGGGACCGAGAGCGCCGCAGGCCGTCGCTACCGCCGCCGCAAGTTCTGCCGAGTCCATTTGCGCGGGTAGATAGGTCATGAGGATCTCGCGCTCGCGCGCCTCTTTGGCAGCAAGGTCGGCGCGGTTCCCACGGGTGAATTCGGCGATCGAATCGTCCCGCTGCTTGACTTGCTTGCGGATCACTTCGAGCTGCTCGTCGTCCGTGAGGTCTGCATTGCGTTCGATGCGGCGATAGTTGAGCGCCGAAATAGCCATGCGGAGCGTGTTGACACGCTCCGCGTCTCTTTGCTTCATCGCCGCCACGAGATCGGCGGCAAGCCGTTCGCGGGTGTTCAGGAGCGCCGTTTGCGCGCAGCCGCGCTCTTTTTCTTGCGGCGGACGCTCGGCTTTTCATAGTGCTCGTGGCGCCGCGCCTCGGCGAGCACGCCCGACTTCTGGCACATCTTCTTGAACCGCTTGAGGGCGCTTTCAATCGACTCGTTGGCTCCGACCCGAGTTTCCATTTCTTGCGACACCCCCTTTGCGTGAAACGGAGCGGCCGGCTTGCGCCGACCGTCTATTCGTTCGATTTGGATTTCGACTACCGGCCTTGGCTGCCCCCCGGTCTTGAGAGCCCCTTGCGGCGACCTCAGTCGACGACCTTACCCCGGGGGCCAGGCGAAATGCCGCCCGGAGAGCAGGTGGACATGCAGGTGGTAGACCGTCTGTCCCGCAGACGGGCCATTGTTGATGACGATCCGGAATCCAGCGTCCGGTCCGAACCGCTCGCGGGCCACCTTGGCCGCGACGGAGACCAGCCGGCCGAGAAGCGCTTCATCGGCGTCACTGTGGGCGTCCAGAAGCGTCGGATGGTGTGCCTTGGGGACGACTAAGACGTGCTGCGGCGCTATGGGCCGGATGTCGTTGAACGCCACCACTTCGTCGTCCTCATAGAGGAGCGGAACGCCGGCTTTGCCCGAGGCGATATCGCAGAAAATACAGCTCTCGGCCACGCGTCAGTTGCCGCTTCCGATCGACATCACTTGGAACGGCTCGGAATTGTCCGGGTTGCCGATGTAGCCGACCACCGTCCGCTTGAAGACAATGGGAGGACCGGTGTGGACGAGCGGCACGAGCGGCGCTTGGTCGTGCACGATCTGCAGCGCGGCGAGATAGAATTTCGCGCGCTCGGTGCGGTCTGTCGTGTGCTGCGCCTTGAGCATGAGCGCGTGGAAGTTGTCGTCCTTCCAGAAGCAGACGTTCTGCGCTCCGGGTGGAATGGCTCCGTCTTTGTCGAGGATCGCGTACAAGAAGTTGTCCGGATCGCCGTTGTCGCCGGTCCAGCCTGACAGGGCTAGATCGTGCATGCCCCGTTCTGTCTTGTCGAGAAATTGCCCCCACTCAAAACCTTGGAGCGTGGCATTGATCCCGATCGCCCGCAGGTCGGCCTGGATGGCTTCCGCGACCCGCTGCGGTTCCGGAACGTATGGACGGGGTAGCGTCATGTACCAGAGCGTGGTTGAAAACCCGTGCGGAAAGCCCGCTTGGGCGAGCAGCCGTCGCGCATCCGCGGGATCGTACGGGTACGACGTCTGGTTGGGGTGCGGCCAGACCGCGAGCGGTAAGAAGTCGGTCGCCACTTCCGCGGACGGGTCGTAGAAATTCTTCACGATGGCGTTCGCGTCGATGGCTTCGTTGACGGCGCGCCGCACGAGCACGTTCGTGAACGGCGGCTTTTCCACGTTGATCGCGAGGTAGAGCACGTTGTTCGGGGGCTGGTGGTAGATCGTCAGGTTGTGATCCTGCGAGATCGGCCCGAGATCATCAGGGCGCGGATATTCCCAGCCGTCGATGTCGCCCTTTTGAAGCGACAGCAAGCTCGTGGATGGATCGGGGATGTCGCGCAGGATGAGCGTTTGGATCTTCGCCTGATCGCCCCAGTAGCCGGCGAACGCCTTCAGCGTGATGTGATCGTCTTTGACCCATTCGGTCACCTTATAAGGCCCGGTGCCGATCGGCGCGCGGAAATAGTTCTCGCCCTCGCTCTTCATCGCGGTCGGCGAGGAGATGCCGAACGCCGGCATCGCCAGGTTGGCGAGCATCGGCGCGAACGGTCGCGTGAGCACGAGTTGCACTTCGTCCGGCGCGACGACGCGCACGTCTGAGATCACGCCCGGGAAACCGCCGAATTGGCTTTCGTAATACGAGTAGTCGAGATTGCCTTGCAGCAGTTTGTGCCATGGGTTGTCGCGCAAGCGCCAGCGGTCGAAGTTGAATTTGATGGATTGCGCGTCCATGGCCGTGCCGTCCTGAAATTTCACGCCATGACGCAGCTTGAAAGTCCAGGTCTTCCCATCCGGGCTGACCGTCCAGGAAGTTGCAAGAGCGGGGACGATCTCGAAGGTGCCGAGCTTGTAGCCCGTCAGTCCTTCCATGTTCAGCCGGGCGACGTTCAGCGACATGCCGTCGGTGACGACAGCGGGATCGAGGCTCACGGCGTCCTGATTGCGGCCGAAAACGAGGGTCGAGGATTGCGACTGGTTAGCCTGCGACCCGGACTGCGAACATCCCAAAAGGGTGAAAACCGCTACGGCCGCCATGCTTGTCGTGGCAAGCCATCTGAAAAGTGCTTTCCGCCTCACGTCATCTGCCTCACGAGCCCGCGATCGAGAACGACCACCCGTATTCCAGCTCGTTACCTGCAATATCGGTTCCTTTGACGCGGACGGCCACCGGCCCGGGACGCAAATCGCGGGGCGGATAGTAGGAAATGAAGGATCTGGTGCGCGTCGCCGACGCCGTGACGTTCTGCCCGTTGACCCAGATCTCTAAGGTTTGGGGGTCCATTCCTGTGTCGGCCACCGTTGCGAAGCTCGCCACGATGTTGGGCCGCGCCATGTTGATGATCGCGCCGGAGCTCGGTTGCGTCTCGTGGACCGTGGGTGGCGTGGTGATGATGGTCGCGGTGTCGGGTGCCTCGGCAAGCGCGGTCAGCGCTCCGAGCATGAGACGCACGAGGAGAGGTGCGTTCGCGACGTTCGTGCCGACGGAGGCGCCGTATGTCCCCTCGTAATGTCCGGGGCGGGTTTCGCGCATGGCGTTATGCGCGAAGACATCGCTCACATCGAACTCAGCATGCGCCCCCGGCGTGCCGTCGAGCGACACCTTCAGGACGTCGCCCGCGCGCAAGGGACGTTGGGCGTTGTCGGCTACGCGCGCGATTGCCAAGTTCGCCGCTCCGGGGGACTGCGGATTCGGGGTGGCTGTCGCGGACGTCGAATAGCCGCCCGGCGTCAACGCGACGACGTCGTGAACCGCGCCGCTCACCGGATCCGCGCGGACGGTCACTTCGTCGCCCGACCGCAAGGAGGCGAAGGAGGCCGCTTTTCCGTCTAGCGTCACGCTCGTCTCTCCCGCAGGATCTGCAGAGAGAACGCGCCCGCTCGTGAGGACCATGCTCTGCCCTGCGACCGCGGCGATCGTGCCCGTCGTGCTCGCGAAGATGTCTGCCATCGAGAGGAGACGCCCGCTCCGGTCCAAGGTGACGACGAGCGTGTCGCCCGGCCGGACCGCCGAGAGACTTCCATTGCCCGTGAACGCGCCGCGGACGTCACGAAACGCGATCGCGGCGCTCGCGGGAACGGCCACCGTGACCGTCTGGCCATCGGCCGAAAGAAATCGTACGCTCGCCGGCGTCGTGGAGAAGTCCACCGTGGTGACCGTGCCGGAATACGTGGAAGACGAGGCGGGAGCGACGGCGCTCGGTCGCGGAACCGCTGCGTTTGCGTGCGAGACGACTACGACCGCGTGCGTCGCGGATTTGTACGTCACGGACGCGCCGAACGCCGGCGCCAACGCGCGCAATGGCAGGAGGATCTTCCCGGCGACGCGCCGCGGCGGCGCGGGCAGCATGACTGCTTGTCCATTGACGACGGCGCGCGGGTCGTCGATGCGCAACACGGCTTGCCGCAACAACGTCGTGATGGTCACGGTGTTTTGCGCCGCATTCGTCGTGACGTAGGCACCCAGGCGATCGCCGAGCGCGCGGACACCGATGTAGATCTTGCCGTCAAGCGTCGTGACGGCGCTTGCGGGAAGGCTCTCCCCATTGACCACGACGTGGAACGGCTTGGGTGTCGCGGCGCCGCAAAGCGCGCATACGAGCATCATGAGTCCCGCGCAGCGTCTCAGCATGCGAGCGTCTCCCGGTAGACCTGAGTCGTGAGCTCGGCCGTCCGGTCCCAAGAAAAATCGCGTGCGCGCGCGCGGCCGGATCCACGCAGCTTCGGCCACAACGACGGATCGGCGAGCATCGCATCCAGGTGGCGCGCAAGCTCGTGCGCGTCGAGCGGCTCGAACGTCAAGGCCGCCCCACCCGTGAGCTCGACCAAAGCCGGCGTTCGCGCGACGATCGCCGGAGCGCCGGCCGCCATCGCCTCGAGTGCTCCCAGACCGAACCCCTCGTACAACGAAGGTTGAACGGCGGCGGCACAGCCAGCGTACAGAGCCACGAGCTCTTCTTGGGAGATGCGACCGGTGGGGAGGATCCTTCCGTTGCGCTTGGGACCCACATCCAGGCTGAACCCGAACGGGCCCTCTTCGGTGAGCACCAGATCGCAACCACCGTTCGTCATGCGCCAGGCTTCCACCAACGTCGCGATGTTCTTGTGCGGCCTATGGTTTCCGGCGTAAACGAAGTAGGGCCGATCCAGACCAAAGCGTTGCGCTGCGTCGGCGGCGCATGCCATCCGCTCCGACTCATCGAGCGAAAAGGCCTCGTCTACCCCGAGGGGTACGACGCGCGCTCGCTCGCTCGGCACGCGCAGGTACTCCGAAAGGTCCGCGACCGTCGCGCGCGCATCGGTGATCACACAGCGCGCGGATCTCGCCACCGGGCCGACGACAAAACGATAGTACGGCGGGATCTTCCAGGAGAAGTACTGCGGGAACCGCAGATGGATGAGATCGTGAATCGTGTAGACGTGCGGGTAGCTCGCCGCGCGCGGCGCGTAGACGCTCATATGGTGGATCAGGTCGGCGTCGCTGCTACCGAGCGTGCGCGGCAGCGAGAATTGTTCCCCAAGACCACCATTGACGGCTGCCGCTCTCCCGAGAGACCGGAATTCCACCGTGTCCGCGAGGCCGGGGATGGGCTCGTTCCCGTAGACGATGAAACGCAGATCGCCAGCGCGGCGGGGCATGCGCGTGACGAGCTCTCGCACGTAGGCCTGCATGCCCACGGACATTTGGCGCGTCAGCCTCGCGTCGAGCGCGACCGTCCGCATCAGCGCTGCCCGAACGGACGAGCGCGACGCAAGCGCTGGGCCTTGGCCTGGACGACCACGGGATACGCTGCGCTGCGCGCGCAGACATAAATCCCGCGCCAGCCATCCGCGAAGCCGCCTCGGCCGAAGAACAGCCACAAGAAGCGAACGGGGCTGAAAAGACAGGCCCGCGCGTACGCCAGCGCGGAGGGTGCCGCGGCTTGCGCCTCGATGTCCGTGTAGCTCTCGAACTTGCGCCGGTAGTCGTCAAGCGTTCGATACGTGTAGTGCTCCAGCGGTTCCGCAAGCTCACCGTACTCGCCCTCGACCTGCCACGTTTCGTGCACCGGAGCACCGCTCTCGCCGGAACGCGGAACCACCCGCGCTCGGCCGGTCCGAAAAAGCCGTACCTGACGATCGGGCCACCAGCCCGCGGCGCGCACCCATTGCCCGCAAAACCAGTTGCGGCGCGGGACCGAATAAGCCGCGACGCCGGCCGCGGGCTCCAACGTTGCGAGCGTGTCGCGCAGCGCGATGGTCAAGCGTTCGTCCGCATCGAGCATGAACGTCCAGGCCGTGTTTACGAGCGCAGCGGCTGCTGTCCGCGCGGCGATGTAGCCCGACCAAGGCGCTTGAATCACAGCCGCACCGAGGTTTCGAGCGAGAGCCACAGTGTCGTCCATAGACTGCGCGTCATAGACGAGCGCGTGCGCGCCGTCAGGCAACGATCGCAAGCAGGCGGCGATGTTGTGCGCTTCGTCTTTGGTCAGCACGACGAAGGTGATGTCGGCGCTGCGCACGCCGAAACAGCGTTACGCGGTTCGCTCGCGGCTGAGCTCGCGCCCGGCGTCGCGAGCGCGCGCGTA
>JAJPHJ010000057.1 GCA_021325335.1 Pseudomonadota bacterium
CAGAAGAAGTGCGGGCCGTCCGCGACATGCTGCAGGCCTCGATGCCGACCATCTTCACCGAACTCGAACACCGCGTCAAGTCGGGCTCGAAGCCCACGTAGCAAGGCCGCATCTCTCCCGGAGGAGAACGACGCTAGCGTGGCAAGCTCCACCTTCCGCATCGCCGTAGGCGCGGATCATGCCGGTTTCGGCTACAAAGGCATGGTCGCCGAGCACCTCCGCACGCTCGGCCATGAAGTCGTCGATTTCGGCACGTACTCGACCGACCCGGTCGACTACCCGCTCATCGGGTTCAAGGTCGGCGAAGCGGTGGCAAGCGGTGAGTGTCATCGCGGCGTGCTCGTGTGCGGATCGAGCCTCGGCGTGGCCATGGCGGCCAATAAGGTCAAGGGCGTCCGCGCGGCTTCCATCGCCGAACCGTATTCGGCGAAGCTCTCGCGCCAGCACAACGATTGCAATGTCATCTGCTTCGCCGAGCGGCTGACCGGCTGGGAGATGGTGCGCGAGTGCCTCGAAGTGTGGCTCTCGACCGACGCCGAGGGTGGCCGGCACGAACGCCGCGTGCACGAGATCGACGATTACCCTGCGATCTCGGTCGCTCCGACGGAAGCGGGCTCGTGAACGCGCGGCTGCTCGAGCAGGCTGCGCTCGCGTCCGCGGACCCGGAGGTCGCACGCGCGATCGCCCTCGAGGAAGAGCGGCAGCGGCGCAATCTCGAGCTCATCGCGTCTGAGAACTACGTCAGCGCTGCGGTTCGCGAAGCCGCGGGCTCTGTCATGACCAACAAGTACGCG
The DNA here is from genome assembly GCA_021325335.1 of Pseudomonadota bacterium. Lineage (GTDB taxonomy): Bacteria > Vulcanimicrobiota > Vulcanimicrobiia > Eremiobacterales > Eremiobacteraceae > JAJPHJ01. The sequence goes on from JAJPHJ010000057.1 coordinate 795, forward strand.
GAGGGTTATCCGGGCAAGCGCTACTACGGCGGATGCGAGTACGTCGACATCGTTGAGACGCTGGCGATCGAGCGTCTCAAGCGCCTCTTCGGCGTGGCTTATGCGAACGTGCAACCGCATTCGGGCGCGCAGGCGAACATGGCGGTGTACTTCGCGGCCCTGACTCCCGGCGACACGATCATGGGAACCGCGCTCGACCATGGCGGTCATCTCACCCACGGAAGCAAGGTGAGCTTTAGCGGCAAGATCTATCACGTCGTCACCTATGGCGTCGACAAGAACACCGAACGGTTCGACTACGGCGAAATCCGCGCGATCGCCCGCGAGCACAAACCGAAGATGATCGTGGCCGGCTGGAGCGCGTACTCGCGCATCCCCGATTGGAGCGCGTTTGCGGAGATCGCGCACGAGGTCGGAGCGGTTTTGATGACCGACATCGCGCACGTGGCGGGACTGGTGGCGGCCGGCATCCATCCAAGCCCCGTCGGGTACGCCGACTACGTCACGACCACCACGCACAAGACGTTGCGCGGCCCGCGCGGCGGCGTGGTCATGACGGACGAAGAACGCGGCAAGGGCATCGCAAAGACCGTCTTTCCAGGCTTACAGGGCGGCCCGTTGATGCACGTTATCGCGGCCAAGGCCGTTTCGTTCAAAGAGGCGCTCGAGCCAAGTTTCACCGAGTACGCCAAGCAGATCGTGGCCAACGCGCGGACCCTCGCACAGTCACTCGAATCGAAGGGATTGCGCATCGTCGCCGGCGGCACGGACAACCATCTCATGCTCGTCGACGTCTCCGTGCGCGGCCTGACCGGCAAGGCGGTCGAGGAATACCTTGATACGATCGGCATCACGGTGAACAAGAACATGATCCCCTTCGACCGCAATCCTCCGGCGGTGTCGAGCGGCGTCCGCATCGGCACGCCTGCGGTCACCACACGCGGGCTTGGTGAAGCCGAGATGAAAGAGATCGGCGACATCATCGGCGCAGCCCTCGAGGACATCGGTCAGGGAGAGCGCCGCGAGCATCTGCGCGGCAGGGTGGACGAGCTGACCAGCCGTTTTGGCGTGCCCTAGCAGATGGAGCTGTCAATGGCGCAGACGCCCGGCTTGACGTCGCATCCCCAGTACCCCAACCTTGGGATCGTGGATCATCCCCTCGTCGCCGACAAGCTCGGCCGCGTGCGCGATGCCGCGACGCCGAACAAAGAATTTCGCGAGCTGTGCACGGAGCTTGCCACGTTGCTGGCATGGCCCGCGACCGCGGATCTCGCGGTCACCGAAACGCACGTTGCGACGCCGCTTGCATGGGCCACCGCAAAAAGCGTCACGAGCGTGCCGCTGCTCGTGCCTATTTTGCGCGCCGGTTTGGGTTTGGTCCCCGGATTTTTTGCGCTCATGCCGCAGGCGACCGTCGCGCATGTCGGCATCTACCGGGATCCCGACACGCTCGAGGCCGTTCCATATTATCTCAATCTGCCCGACCATCTTCATGGGCGGCGCGTCTTCATCTTGGATCCGATGCTGGCGACGGGCGCCTCGGCGCTCGCGTGCACCGCGCTCTTGGCCGAGCGAGGCGCCGACATCGAAGACATTCGGTTCGTCTGTCTCATCGCGGCGCCGGAAGGGCTGCGTGCGCTTTTCGGCGCGCATCCGCAGCTGCGCGCTTTCACCTGCGCGGTGGACCGCCACCTGAACGACCACGGCTACATCATCCCAGGACTTGGGGATGCCGGCGATCGCCTATTCGGAGCAGGAGCCGGACGAGTTCCCGAGACCGCCGTGCGCGCCGCTCGGCGCAAGAGCTGAGGCCGGCGTGAACGACGCGATGACGGTCATCGATCCACAGATGCACGATCGCCCCTCGTGGGATGAGTATTTCCGCGCGATCACTCGCGCGGTCGCCACGCGCGCGACCTGCTCGCGCAAGTCCGTGGGGGCGGTCCTCGTCAAAAACAAACTCATTTTGGCGACCGGTTACAACGGTGCGCCTGCGGGCCTGCGGCATTGCGACCACCGCGATGGAGGCGATCTGCAAAACGGCCATTGCGCGCGCTCCACGCACGCCGAGCAGAACGCCATCGTGCAGGCCGCCCGCCACGGCATCTCCATCGAAGGCGCGACGCTCTACTGCACGAACAATCCGTGCTTGGCGTGCACGAAGCTCCTCATCAACGCCGGCGTAAGGCGGATCGTCTACGAGGACATCTACCCCGATGCGTTGGCGTTCGAGCTGCTCGCCGAAGCGGGCATCCCCATCGAACAGCTGACTCGTCCGGGATAGGACCGGCGCGTGCATCGGGCGTTCTTCGACATCAACATCTACTGGTTGTGCGCGTTGACCTTCGCGCTCGCGGCCTTCACTTGCGCGGTCGTCACGCCGCTCGTCCGGCGCATGGCCTTCGCCGTGGGCGTGTTCGACGAGCCGGATGACGATCGGCGCGTCCACACCCAGCCGACCCCGCGCTTGGGCGGCGTCGCCATCTTCATCGGCTTCATGCTCGCGCTTTTCGCGATGCTAGAAGTGGCGCTCAACAACAACTTCGTCATCCACCATTATCTGGGCACGCGCGACCTGGCCCAGATCATCGGGTTGCTCTTCGGGGCCACGCTCATGCTCGGCGTGGGGTTGTGGGATGACATCATGGGCATGCGGCCGCAGACGAAATTCTTGGCGCAATTCTTGATCGCACTCATGATGATCGTGCTCTACCAGTTCACGATTCTCGGATTTTCGTTGCCGCGAGTGGGCTACGTCTCGCTCGGCTTGCTGGCGGTGCCGTTTTCGTTGTTCTGGTATCTCGGCATGGTCAACGCGATCAACTTCATGGATGGGCTGGACGGCCTCGTGACGGGCGTGGCGCTCATCGCCTCGGTGACGATGGTGATCGTATCCTGGTGGCACCACCAGTACCTCGTGGCGATCACCATGTGCGCGCTCGGCGGAGCCGCTGCCGGGTTCCTGCCGTTCAACTACAATCCGGCGCGCATCTTCATGGGTGACGGCGGCTCGCTCTTCATCGGCTTCGTGCTCGCGAGCGCGGCGGTCATGGGCACGGAGAAAGTGGCGGTCGGCATCTCCTTGCTCGTGCCGCTCTTGGTCCTCGCCTTACCGATCTTCGACACCGCACGCGTCATCGTGCAGCGCCTTGGTAAACGGGCGCCGCTCTTCGACGCGGACCGCAGCCACATGCACCATCGCCTGCTCGATGTCGGCTTGTCGCAACGTCAAGTGGTCAATTTGATCTACTTGGTGTGTTTTGTGCTCGGGGCCATCGCGATCGTGCTTTCGCGGCCGGGAGGCCCGCACGTGCTCTGATGGCGCCGCTGCGCGTGGCGGTCGTCTTCGGCACGCGCCCGGATGCCGTGAAGATGGCGCCCGTGATC
>JAJPHJ010000102.1 GCA_021325335.1 Pseudomonadota bacterium
GATTGGCGAAATAGGAACGTGATTGAAGAGACCGATGTGACGCAGACGGATCAATCCGTCGCGGTGGCTGCCCCCGATGAGATGGGGATCTCGAGCGATCCGGACCGGAAGTGGTTCGTGATCCACACCTATTCAGGCTACGAGAACAAGGTCAAAGCCAATCTCGAACGGCGCATCAAGTCCATGAACATGCAAGAGTTCGTCTACCGCGTGCTCGTGCCCACGGACAAAGAGGTGGAATTCAAAGAAGGCAAGCGCCGCGAGGTCGAAAAGAAAGTATATCCGGGATACGTCCTCGTCGAGATGAAGATGACGGACCAATCCTGGTACGTGGTCCGCAACACGCAAGGCGTGACCGGGTTCGTCGGCTCACCGGGTTCGGGCGAGAAACCGCTCCCTCTCGCCGACAAAGAAGTGAAGACGATCCTCAAGCAGATGGGCATCGAGACGCCCAAGCTCAAGATCGACTTCAAGAAGGGCGACCGCGTCAAGGTCACCTCCGGCCCGTTCTTCGATTTCACCGGTACGGTGGACGAGATCGACGCCGCCAAGGAGCGCCTGCGCGCGCTCATCTCGATCTTCGGCCGCGAGACGCCGGTCGAGTTCGAGTTCTATCAAGTCGAGAAGGTATAACGTGGCAAAGAAAGTCCTGACGAGAATCACGCTGCAGTGCCAAGCTGGCAAGGCTACCCCTGCGCCCCCCGTGGGCCCGGCGCTCGGCCAGCACGGCATCAACATCATGGAGTTCTGCAAGGCGTACAACGAACGGACGGCGAGCCAAGCAGGGCAGGTGATCCCCGCCGTCATCACGGTCTTCGAGGATCGCTCGTTCACGTTCGTGTTGAAGACCCCGCCGGCATCGGAACTCATCAAAAAGGCAGCCGGCATCGACAAAGGCTCGGGTGAGCCCAACCGCAAGAAAGTCGGCAAGATCACCGTGGCGAAATGCCGCGAGATCGCACAAGCAAAGATGGCCGACCTCAATGCGAATGACGTCGAGTCGGCGATGAAGATCGTCGCCGGCACCGCCCGCTCGATGGGCGTCGAAGTCGGATAACGCCGAAACAATGTAGGGGGCGACTGGCAAGTCGCACCAATGTAGGGGGCGACTGGCAAGTCGCCCGATGCTGGAGAACGTATGAAGAAACACGGTAAGAAATACAACGAGAGCGCCAAGGCCATCGGGGAAGAGCGGCTCAAGGAGGCAGCGCTCGCGATCGACCTCGTCAAGGCGACCGCCAAGGCGAAATTTGACGAGACGGTCGAGGTGCATATCCGCCTGGGCATCGACATGAAGAAGAGCGAGCAGAACGTGCGGGGCACGGTCGTGCTTCCGCACGGCACGGGCAAGAGCAAGCGCGTCATCGTGTTCGCGAAGGGCGAGAAAGCGAAGGAAGCCCAAGAGGCCGGCGCCGACGTGGTCGGCGATCAAGACCTGATCGACCGCATCAAAGGCGGATGGAACGACTTCGACATCGCCGTGGCGACGCCGGATATGATGGGCGCGGTCGGTTCGAACCTTGGTAAGATTCTCGCCCAACGCATGCCTAACCCGAAAGTCGGAACCGTGACCCAGAACATCCGCCAAGCCGTGGGCGAGATCAAGGCGGGCAAAATCGAGTACCGGCCCGACAAGGCAGCGGTCATCCACTGCATCATCGGCAAGGCTTCGTTCTCCAAAGAAGCCTTGCTCGACAACTTCACCGCGCTCATGGATGCGATCGTGCGCGCCAAGCCTGCTGCGGCAAAAGGCACATACTTGAAAAGTATCACCGTGGCGACGACCATGGGACCCGGCGTACGGGTGGACCCGGCGAGGTTGAAAGCCGCGGCCTAACGAATCTGGTTTGTAGCGGGCGACTGGCAAGTCGCCAAATCCGATGACAGCGGGTCGCGGTGCTTGCGCCGCGCGAAATCGCAGAGAGCCCGCCGAGGGAGCAGCCAAACGACGAGGCGTTCACCAAACGCCGGACAGATTGGAAGCGCTTTCTCCATCGGATACGGAGAAAGCGCTTTTCTCTTACGAGAGGGACATCGACGTGCCGACCAAACGGAAGAACGAAAGTATCGAAGAGCTCCGCACGCAAGTCGCGGCCAGGCCGAACTTCTTTTTGACCGACTATCGCGGACTCACGGTCGGCGAACTGCGCACGCTGCGCAATTCATTGCGCCAGAGCAGCGCGCAGTATGCGGTGGTCAAGAACACCTTGTTCGGCAAGGCGCTGAGCGCCGAGCGCTTCGAGCAGCTGGGAAGTTTGCTGGCCGGCCCGACCGGGGTGGCCTTCATCGGCGACGATCTCGTGGCGGTCGCCAAAGCGCTCGTCACCTTCGCCACCGACTCGAAGAAGCTTCGCATCAAGGCCGGGGTCGTCGACGGCGAGCTCTACGACCTCGCCAAGATCGAAGCGCTGTCGCGGTTGCCCTCGCGCCCCGAGCTCTTGTCCAAGCTCGTCGGCAGCCTCAAGTCGCCGCTCTACGGCATCGTCCACGTCCTGCACGGAAACCGGCGCAAGGTCGTCCAGCTCTTGGGTGCGCTGCACGCCAAACGCACAGAATCCGCCGCCTAAACCAGAAAGGAAACAAGAAACCCATGGCTGTCACCGACATCATTGATCAGATCGACAGGCTCACCGTCCTCGAACTCGCCGAACTCGTGAAGACGCTCGAGGACAAATACGGCGTTTCCGCCGCTGCTCCGGTGGCCATGATGGCTGCTCCGGCAGGCGGAGCAGCCGCGCCCGGCGCCGAGGCGAAGACCGAATTCGACGTGCACCTCATGAGCGCGGGCGAGAAGAAGATCAACGTCATCAAAGCCGTGCGCGAAGTGGTCTCCGGACTCGGCCTCAAAGAAGCCAAGGACCTGGTCGAAGGCGCTCCCAAGCCCGTCAAGACCGGTGTCACGAAGGACGAGGCCGCTGCCATCAAGGCCAAGCTCGAAGAGCAAGGCGCGACCGTCGAAATCAAGTAGCCTGGGAGATCGGGCTCGCTTACGTCTGCGTCAGCTGGATGGTCGCGCCCGGCACCTGGCGTAGACCTGCCGTGACCGTCTTGTCGTCTTTCCAGCGCGCGAACTGCGCCGGATCGCTCGCGAAGAACTGTTGTACGCGCGCGATCCGATCCGGCGTCGACGGATGGTCTTGGACGTACTGTTCGAAGCCTGACGACGTGCCCGAGATCTTGCTGAGCGTGCGGAAGAACCAGATCATCCCCCACGGATTGTAGTTCGCTTTCGAGGCCAGGGTCACGCCTTCGTGGTCCGCCTGATATTCTTGCTGGCGGCTGAAGTTCAAGAATCCGTAGGTCGCGCCGATTTGCGCCAGGTTGAAGGTGTTCGCCGCGCCTTGGCTATGCACGAACAGGCTCCCGATCGCAAACAGCAAGTTCAAGTTTTGCGCCTGACGCAACCGGTTCATGACATGGCCCAGCACGATGTGTCCGGTCTCGTGCCCGAGGACGTTCGCAAGTTCGTCATCGTTGGCCGCGTTCTTGAGCAGCGCTTCATTGACGTAGACCCAGCCGCCGGGCGTCGAAAAGGCGTTGGGCTGCGCTCCCTTGACGATGACGAAATTCATCGGCCACCAATGCGGCTGGGCGGCGGTCGCAATACGGGCGCCGACCTCGCGCACGATCGGATAGTAGGGCGATTGGTCGAGGATCTGGTTCTGCTTGCGCTGGTCGGCGTATACTTGCTGACCGACGCTGCGCTCCTGTGCTTGTTCGTCCGCCAAGACCGGTTGCGCGAATGCGGGCAGTGAGGAAGCCGCACCCAAGGCGCAAACGCCGCAGATCCAGGTGCGCCGCTTGAACTTTCGATCGTTCATCGTGCTCATAACGTCTTTTTGCGGGCAAGAGTTTCCCGCAGGCGTCCGAAGCTCCGCCAGGTGAGCCGAAACGCAGCATCGACATCGGTCATTCTCCTATTGCTTACCCTTCTCATGACCGGTTGTACCAGAGCACAAGGGCCAGCTTTGGAGGGTGGGTCCGCGGGCGCTTTGCGCGTCGCCACCGGCCAGTTCGACAATCTCAACACGGTGCTGTCGGGCGGCGGATCCTCGACCTATCTGTCCTACGTCTGGGGCGCCTACTTGTTTCTGGCGGACGATCGCAATCAGATCGTGCCTGAGCTCGCAACCGTTCTGCCGAGCGTGGCAAACGGCGGGATTAGCCGGGATGGTTTGACCATCACCTATCACCTCCGTCACGGCGTACGCTGGCAAGACGGCGTCCCGTTCGATGCGGGCGACGTCGTGTTCACGTGGCACTTGATCATGGATCCCCACACGAACGTCGTGACTCGCCTTGGGTACGACAAGGTCGCGAAGATGACCGAGGTCGACCCCTACACGGTGCGCGTGCGGTTGAAGGAGCGCTTCGCGCCGGCGGTGGTCAGTCTGTTCGGCCCGGGCGAAGTGCCCATGCCGATCTTGCCTCGTCACCTGCTCGCGTCAGTCGCCGACATCAATCATGCGACGTTCAACGACAAGCCGGTTGGCACCGGGCCGTTTTCGATCCAGCATTACGACCCATCAACCGGCGTCACTCTCGTGGCCAATCCGGATTACTGGCGCGGTCCACCGCGCCTCAAACGCCTCGATTTTCTCATCGAGACCGATGCCAACACCGTGCTCGTGATGCTGCGCACAGCCGAACTGGATGTCGCGCGCGTGCTCGGCGAACACGCCGTCGAACTGTCGAAGACCCCAGGGATCTATATCGTCCATCAAGCCGCGCCGGAGGATCTCTATCTCACGCTCAACACGAGCCACCCGCCGCTTAACGACGTGCGGCTGCGCCGCGCCATCGCGATGGCCGTCGATCGGCGCTTCTTCCTGCGCGCCTTCCAATATGGTTGGGGTCTGCCTGCGGCCACGGACCAGCCGCCGAACTCGCCCTGGTCCAACCCTCACGCCACGATGCCGCCTTACGATCCGGCCGCGGCGCAACGGATGCTTGATGCCGCGGGCTGGCGTCTCGATCAAAGCGGTTATCGGAGCAAGAACGGCAAACGGCTCGCCCTCACGTTCGCTTACATCGCAGCGCGCGTGCCGGACGTGAAGTTCGCGCCCTTCTTCGAAAACGAGATGAAGGCGATCGGCATCGCGCTGAGCCTCAAGCCGTATCCCTATAACCTGTTCTACGCGCAAAAAGCGGAGGGAGGCATCTTAGAAGGCGGCAAGTACGACGTCGCGATCCAAGGGTGGGTGCTCGGCGCAGATCCCGACGATTCGACCTTGTGGATGTGCAACCAAGAGCCGCCCAACGGCTACAATACTTCGTTCTTTTGCGACCGCCGTCTGGACGAAGCCGAACGCGAAGCGTTGCACACCTACGATTTTGCCGCGCGCCGCGCGGCGTATTGGAAGATCCAGGAATTGCTGGCGCAAGACGTGCCCGCCGTCTTCCTCTCCTGGGTGGATAACAGCTACGCCGTGCGCGATCCGGTTGAAAACTTCAAGCCCGGCGAGAACTTCTTCGGTTCGTGGGCTTGGGCTAAGCGCTAGACGCCAACCTATCGGAGAAACGGCACCAGCAAGAGCGACACGATGTTGAGCACCTTGATCATGGGGTTGATCGCAGGCCCGGCAGTGTCTTTATATGGGTCGCCGACCGTATCGCCCGTGACCGCGGCCTGATGCGCCAAACTGCGTTTGCCCCCATAGTGGCCGTCCTCGATGAACTTCTTGGCATTATCCCACGCACCGCCGCCAGAGGTCATCGAGATGGCGACGAAGATGCCGGTGACGATGGAGCCCACGAGCACGCCGCCGAGCATGAGCGCCGCATTGTCGGGCGTGAACACATGGATCGCTCCGAGGGCGACGATCACGATCGGCGTCAGCACTGGGATGAGGGCAGGGACGATCATTTGGCGCAGCGCGGCGGCCGTGACGATATCGACGCAGCGTCCGTACTCCGGCTTGGCCGTGCCTTCCATGATGCCTTTGATCTCGCGGAACTGGCGGCGCACCTCTTCGACCACCGCACCGCCTGCGCGCCCGACCGCTTCCATGGAAAGCGCAGCGAACAAATAGGGCAGTGCGCCGCCGATGAGCAAGCCGGCGAGCACGTATGGGTTGTCGAGCGCAAAGACCAGCGCCGAGGCGGCCTGTCCGGCTTTCTCGACAAGCTCCTGTTGGAACGATGCGAACAAGACGATCGCTGCGAGGGCGGCCGAACCAATGGCGTATCCCTTGGTGACGGCTTTGGTCGTGTTGCCGACCGCATCGAGCGGATCGGTGATCGCGCGGACTTCGGGCCCGAGCTTAGCCATCTCGGCGATGCCGCCGCCGTTGTCGGTGATGGGGCCATACGAATCTAACGCCACGATGACGCCTGCCATGGAGAGCATCGCCATCACCGCGATCGCCACGCCGTACAGACCGCACAAAGCGTATGAGACCAAAATGCCGGCCACGATCGTGAGCACGGGCAACGTTGTCGAGCGCATCGACACGGCCAGCCCGGCGATGATGTTCGTGGCATGGCCGGTCGTCGAGGCTTTAGCGATCTCTTGCACCGGGCGGAACTGCGTGCCCGTGAAGTACTCGGTGATGACCATCATGAGCGCCGTGATGACGAGGCCTATGACCGCGCACGCCCACAGCCGCCAAGGGGTATACAAATCGCTCGTACCCGCGGCAGCGTCGGCGCCGCTCATGATGGCGGGCGTGACGAACCAGAAAGCGATGGCGGAGAGCACGGCTGCCACGGCAAGCCCGGTGTACATCGCCAGCATGATGCGACCGCCGCGCACGCGCACGAAGGCCGTGCCGATGATGGACGTGATGATGGAGATGGCTCCCAAGACGAGCGGAAAAGCGACGGCGATGAGCGCGAAGTCCGCAGACTTGCGGAAAACGAGCGCGCCGAGCAGCATGGAGGCGATCGTGGTGACGCAGTAGGTCTCGAAGAGGTCCGCCGCCATGCCGGCGCAATCGCCCACGTTGTCGCCGACGTTGTCCGCGATGACGGCCGGGTTGCGCGGGTCGTCCTCGGGGATTCCTGCCTCGACCTTGCCGACGAGGTCAGCGCCCACGTCCGCGCCCTTCGTATAGATGCCGCCGCCGAGACGCGCGAAGACGGAGATGAGGGAGCAGCCGAAACCTAATCCGATGAGCGCGCCGAGCGCGGCGCGCAGATCATCGGGATACATGCGATGCATCAACCAGAAGTAGCCTGCGACGGCGATGAGTCCGAGGCCCACCACGAGCAACCCCGTGATCGCCCCTCCCCGGAAGGCGACGGCGAAGGCTGGTCCCATGCCGGTCCGTGCCGCTTCAGCGGTGCGCACGTTTGCGCGCACGGAGATGGCCATGCCGATGAACCCGGTCGCTCCGGACAGCACGGCGCCGATGGCGAAGCCGATGGCCGCCTGCCACGAAAGCTTGAACCCGATGATGAGGATGAGAGCGACCGCAGCGATGGCGATGGTCGTGTATTGCCGGCGCAAATACGCCATCGCGCCCTCTTGAATCGCTGCTGCGATCTCTCTCATCCGCTCGTTGCCGGCGGGCTTGCGCAAGATCCAGACGATCAAGTAAATCCCGTAGAGGATCGCCAGCACGCCGCTAAGCATGGCGAATCGAACGGCGAGAGTCACGATCGTGTCACTCGAAACTGGCATGAAAGCTCATCGTCTCCGTAAAGAAGCGTGTGTTTGGGGTTTTGCCCTTCCCTCCTTCGCGTCCTCGGCGTTCACGCGTCGCAATGCGCCAATCGTCGGCGAAAAGGTCAGTCCGCTCTACCCGAATAAGTCGCACCACTCGTGGCCGGTTTCTTGAGCGAGCGGTTCCTGCGCTTCATCTTCGTCCTGCTCATCATCAGCGCGGTGTCTTTTTTATTTCTGCACCTCATCCCGGGCAATCCGGTCGAGATCTTGCTGGGCGAGCATGCCACGCACCGCGACGTCGTCGAGCTCACGCACGCGCTCAAGCTGGATCAACCCTGGTACGTGCAGTACGGCGCGTATCTCTGGCAAGCGCTGCACGGCAATCTCGGCCGCTCGCTCACCGATAATCTGCCAGTCGCCGAAAAGATCGCCGCCTACTTCCCCGCAACGGTCGAACTCGGCATCGCAGCCATGATCGTCGCGGTGGTGGTCGGCGTGCCGGCCGGCATTATCGCAGCGCTCAGCCACCGGCGCTTGCTGGACACGACCATGTCGGTGCTCGCGCTGCTCGGCGTTTCCGTCCCCGTGTTTTGGCTCGGATGGATGTTGCTGCTCTTGCTCGCATACGAGCCGAGCAAAGTCGGCGTCAATCTGTTCCCGCTCGCGGGGCGGCTCTCGATCCGTTACGACGTGCCGGTCCACACGAATTTCCTAGTCGTCGACACGCTGCTCGCCGGTAACTGGCGCGCGTTTCTCGATGTGCTCTGGCATCTCGTCCTGCCGGCGGTCACCCTGGGCACGATTCCGATGTCCATCATCGCCAAGATGACCCGTGCCGGGATGCTGGAAGTCATGCAGACCGACTATATGCGAACGGCGCGCGCCAAAGGATTAGGCGAAGCCGCGGTGATCTTCAAACACGGTTTGCGCAACGCGCTCATCCCGATCGTCACGGTCGTCGGACTGCAGACCGGCTTTCTCTTGGGTGGAGCGGTCTTGACCGAAAGCATTTTCGCGTGGCCCGGCGTGGGGCGGCTTGCGTTCGAGGCGATCAGTAATCGTGACTATCCGCTCATCAACGGCACGATCTTGCTCTTCGCGGCGACCTTCGTGTTCGTCAATCTGCTCGTCGACATCTTGTACGCGGTGCTCAACCCGCGTATCCGCTATGTGGCTTAGGCCGGGAAGCCCCGGCAGGGTCGCTTTTAGTGCCAGCCGTCACCGCTGCATACGCCACCACATGCTAGTATATGAGCAATCTCCATTGCCTCACGGCCCCCACGGTGAGCGAGACGTTGCAGAGCAAAAGCCAGGAAGCCCAAGAATCCAACCAGCGCCGGGCGGCGTTGAACCGCGGACAGCGCAGCGCGCGCGTGTGCGAGCGCTGCTTCGCGCGCAACGAAGCCGGCGACACGTTTTGCAAGGTCTGCGGCGAGGAGCTGCCCGAGACTCTCGCGGACGTCGATGAGGACGTCACCCGGCGGCTCGTCCCTGCGGCCGCGCGAGCGCAGCTGATCGTCGAAGTCGGCAGCGGCGGCATTGCGGAATTCTGGGTCGAGAAGGATGTGGCGCTGATCGGGCGTTCTTCGCCCGCGGATGGGGTCGTCCCAGACGTCGATTTCACCGATGTCGACCCGAACCGGCTCGTCTCCCGGCGGCACGCCTTCATCCTGCGCAAGCGCGGCGGCTTCGTCGTTGAGGATCTGGAAAGCGTGAACGGGACCTATCTCAACGGCGTTCAGCGCCTCCAACCCCACGCCCAGACGCTCCTGCGCGACGGGGATCAGCTCACCTTCGGCGAGGTCCGCTGCATCTTCTGGACGGAAGCCCAAAGCGGTGGGACGGTGGAAATCCAGGACGTGACGGCCGGCGCGCACACGGGCTGAGCGGCAAAAAAAGCCCAAAAAAGCCTTAAACAGGAAAAAAGGGTAAAACCGTAATTATGGATAAAAAGCGGCGCCTGGCGCGGGGACGCGTCGGGAGTCGTTGCTTTATCGTAGCGTATGATGATGCACACGGCTTTTCATGTCCCCGCGGAGGAGCGCACAGGGATGGCCGGCACGCGGCGAAGCGCGAGGACGGATCGCTTGGAGAAATCCTGGGTAACCTCAGGAGAGGTCGCGCGTGCCCTCAACATGACGGACGCCGCGATCCGGCGCTGGGCTCGCGAAGGCCTGCTCGAGGCGATCAAGACGCCCGGTGGCCAATACCGGTTCCGGCGTGAAGCGCTCAGCAACCTCATGAAGTCCCGCCAGCCTAAAGGCGCGCGCAAGACCTCGACCGCGCGCAGCACCCGATGACGACGCGACCCAAGCCGCAAGATCTCTGCGTTATCGGCGGCGTGCCCCTCAGCCGCGAAGAGATCATCCATAAATACCTGCATCTGGTCAAGTACGTCGCCGGGCGCATCTCGGTGAACTTGCCGCCGCACGTCGAGATCGACGACCTCATCAACGAGGGCATCCTCGGCCTCATCGACGCGATCGGCAAGTATGACGACACCCGGGGCGTCAAGTTCGAGACCTACGCGATCACGCGGATCAACGGCGCGATTCTCGACGCGTTGCGCGCCCTCGATTGGGTTCCGCGAGCCGTGCGCCAAAAGGCTCGCGAGCTCGAGCGCGTCTTCGTCGAGCTCGAAAACCGCATCGCTCGAGTGCCGGACGAGCACGAGGTCGCCAAAGCCCTCGGTGTGCCCCTGAAAGAATATCACGCACTGCTTCTCAAGATCCGCGGCACGGCGATTCTGTCATTGGAAGAGTTCTTGCCCAACGAGAAGGGACACGACGTCGCCCTGCTCGACACCCTTCGCGACCAGGGTCCCGATGCCACGCATCTGCTCGAGACGACCGAAGTCAAGAGCACCTTGGCGCAAGCCGTGGAGAGCCTGCCGCCGCAAGAGCGCACCGTCATCAGCCTCTATTATTTCGAAGGTCTCACGCTGAAAGAGATCAAGAACGTTTTGGAAGTTTCGGAATCGCGCGTCTCGCAGATCCACGCGCAGGCCGTCATTCGGCTACGCTCCAAGCTGCGCGTCTTGCAGATGGATATGGGCTATCGCGAAGGCGACCCCACGATCAAGCAAAAATACGTTCGCAAGAAACCGCAGACCGCTCACCCGCAGCACACCGCCCACCCGCATCACCACACCCCCCGCGCCGCCTCCGGCTGAACCGTTTTCCGCGGGCGGGCCATGACCAGCGGGTCCCCGAAACGCTGTCGCCATGCAGCAGTGGTTCGCATCCTTTCGAGACGGACTCGGCAAGACTCGAGAGAACCTGGCCGGGCATCTCAACGCGCTCTTGGGCCGCCAACTCGTGGACGACCAGTTCTGGGAGCAGCTCGAGGAGACGCTGATCGGAGCTGACTTCGGGGTGACCACGACCCAGAAGATCGTCGCCGACCTCAAGGTGGCGGCGCAGCAGCAAAACCTCAAGCGGGCCCAAGACGTGATTCGGGTCTTCAAGACGGATGTGGCTGAGTACGTAAAGCACCCCCGCATCGCGCCTGTGGACGTGACGAGCAAACCGCACGTCGTCCTCGTCGTCGGCGTGAACGGCAGCGGCAAGACGACGACGATCGGCAAGCTTGCCGCGCAAGAGCGCGCAAAAAAGCGGTCGGTTATGCTCATCGCGGGCGACACGTTTCGCGCAGCCGCCGCGGACCAGCTCGCGATCTGGGCACAACGCACCGGGGCCGAGATCGTCCGTCACAAGGAGGGAGCAGATCCCGCCGCGGTCGTCTTCGACGGATTAGCCGCAGCCAACGCGCGAGGCACGGACGTGGTCTTCATCGATACTGCCGGCCGTCTCCAGACCAAACACAACTTAATGGAAGAGCTGAAAAAGATCCGCCGGATCGTGGCTCGCGAAGTGCCGGGAGCCCCGCATGAGACGTTGCTCGTGCTTGATGCCACCACGGGGCAGAACGCTCTTTCGCAGGCGCGGCTCTTCCACGAGGCGATCGAGCTCAGCGGTATCGCGCTGACAAAACTTGACGGGACGGCCAAAGGCGGGATAATCATCGCGATCATGGACCAGGTGGATCTGCCGGTGAAGTACGTCGGCTTCGGCGAGCAGGTTGATCATCTGCGTCCGTTCGACCCGCGAGGGTATGTCGACGCCCTCTTTTAATGTAGGGGCGACTGGAAAATCGCCCCGGCGCCCCAAGAATGTAGGGGGCGATTGGAAAATCGCCCCTCCCAAGAGCATAGTCGCCCCGCCCCACGAGGAGACAGCGTTGTCGGATAAAGAGAAGGATAAGGCCCTCGAGACCGCTCTCGCTCAGATCGAGCGCCAATTCGGCAAGGGCTCGATCATGAAGCTCGGCGAGGCCGC
>JAJPHJ010000069.1 GCA_021325335.1 Pseudomonadota bacterium
ACCCATATCCAAACCGCGGCGGATGCTGCGCGCGCGCTTGAACCACTCGCGGGCCGCTGGTCAAGCTTGTTGCTCGCGTTGGGGCTCATCGGTACGGGTTGTTTGGCGGTGCCGATCCTCACGGGCTCTTCCGCATATGCCATGGCGGGGCTATTCGGATGGAAGTTCGGCTTGAGCGAAAAGCCGGGGCGCGCGCCGCAGTTCTACACTATTATCGCGCTCTCCACGCTCGTGGGCATCGAGCTGAATTTCGTGGGCATCGGGCCGATCACGGCCCTCTACTGGACCGCCGTCATCAACGGCTGCCTCGCGCCGTTGTTGCTGGTCCTCGTCATGCTTGTCTCCAACGATCGCAAGGTCATGGGCGACCGGACCAACGGGATCGCGCTCAACGCGCTCGGCTGGTTCACGACCGCCCTGATGTTCGTCGCCGCGATCGGCGCCTTCGTCAGCTGACGCTTAGCGTCTCGCGCCCGCCATCGGCCGCCGCTTTCCGTTTGCGCGCGGCACGGCGTCGTCCGTCTCGCCTTCCTCGGCCTCGGGGTTGATCCGTTCCGCGAGGGAGGTCAGCCGCTCGTCTGTCTCTTTCTCCTCGGCTAGGGTCTGCTCGAGCAGCGTCATCGCATCGCTTTCTCCGAGAAGCTCGGCATACGCCCGAACGGTGCCGTACGCGGCGATCTCGTAGTGCTCGACGCGTTGTGCCGCTGCGATGAGCGCGGCATCGCACACGGTCTCCGGGAGATCTTCTTCGAGCATCTCCTTGCCCTCACTGATGATGCCTTCCATCCCCTTGCATTTCTTACCGCGAACGGGCTCATCGATTGACTTGAAGATCTCCTCGAGCCGTTCCACATGTCCGTGCGTCTGCTCGAGATGGTCTTCGAACGCTTGACGCAGGTCGTCTTCGTTCGCCGCCTTTGCCATCTTTGGCAGCGCGGCGAGGATTTGTTTCTCTGCATTGTAGAGGTCTTTGAGCTCGTCGAGCCACAGATCGCGTAAATTCTTGATCGCCATGAACGGGGCTCCTTTTTCTTGAGAGATGGGTAAGAAGGGTCCTGTATTCATACCCACGCAACGCCGTCGATAACGCCACTGCCTCGACCGCCGTTGCTGAACGTCCAAGCGAGCGGAAGAACGGTGACATGTTTGGGAAGCAAGCTCAAATGGGAAATACTTTGGACGAAAGCGAGGCCCCAATGAGTGTGCTAAAAACGCCGCCACCGCAGCATCAAGACCGCCAGCCCGGAATTCAAAAAGAGATGCATCCCCGACCCAAGGGCGAAGCCAAGGAATATAAAGGCTGCGACAAGCTGCTGGGCAAGGTAGCCCTCATCTCTGGCGGCGACAGCGGGATCGGCCGGGCGGTTGCGATCGCGTTCGCAAAAGAAGGGGCAGACATCGCGATCGCATATCGCGACGAAGATGAGGATGCGAATGAGACACGCGGGTACATCGATCGCGCCGGGCGTCGCTGCATCACCATCGACGGCGATATCGGCGAAGAGTCTTTTTGCTGCCAGGTCGTGCAAGAAACGCTCGACGAGTTCGGACACCTTGACATCCTCGTCAACAACGCGGGCGAGCAACACCCCCAGAAATCCTTGGAAGGCATTACCGCCGAACAGCTGATCCGCACCTTTCGAACGAACGTGTTCGGAATGTTTTTCTTGACCAAAGCGGCGCTTCCGCATCTGCGGAAAGGAAGCACCATCATCAATACCGCGTCGGTCACGGCATACCGCGGGAGTCCGGAGCTGCTGGACTATGCCTCGACGAAAGGCGCGATCGTCGCCTTCACCCGTTCGCTCTCTACCAGCCTCTTGGAGAAGGGCATCCGCGTCAATGCCGTCGCTCCCGGCCCCATCTGGACGCCGCTCATCCCATCGAGCTACTCCGCGGAGGAAACTTCACATCACGGAGAAGACGCGCCTATGGAGCGCGCCGGTCAGCCCGACGAGGTTGCGCCATCTTACGTCTTTCTCGCATCGGACGACAGCTCGTACATGAGCGGGCAGGTACTGCACCCAAACGGCGGCGAGGTCGTCAATGGCTAGACGCATAAACGCCACCCACTACGAAGCCATACCACCGCTGCCTAAGAAGCGCAAGGAACACTGCGTCCACGCCATTATCGAGACCTCGAAGAACAGCCCGCATAAGTACGCGCTGAAAAGTAAGTATGGCATCATCGCACTCAAAGAAGTGCTGCCGGACGACATGCACTGGCCCTACGATTTCGGTTTTGTGCCCGGCACGAAGGCTCCGGATGGCGACCCGCTCGACATCTTGGTCATCACACAGCAGGGGCTCTTCTCGGGCTGTCTTGCCACGGTCCGCGTGCTCGGTGCGATCCGCGAGTCGAAAAACGGCACCGAAAACGACCGGCTCATCGCGACCTTGCTGCCCAGCGAGGGCGCGCCCCAGCCCTCTGACGATTACTTCGACATCGATGATATTCCAGGACCGCTCTTGGAAGAGATCCGCTCTTTCCTCAAACGATACTCGCAGGGGCAAGGCAACAAAGTCAAGATAAAAGGCACGGTGGGCGCAGAACGCGCCATGCAGATCGTCAAGCAGACGGCTCGCACCTTTGCCAAATCGGGCCAGTAGCGTCGGCCTGGGCCAAAAGCTCAGCGCCGAAATCGTGGGAACGTTCTTCGTGACGCTGACATCTGCCAGCGTCGACACGCTGTATTATACCGGCGATCAGGTTGATTTTGTCTCGCGTTGGCTTACCCGTGGATTTGTGACCGCGGTGCTGATCTACGCGCTATCGGAGATCTCCGGCGCGCATCTCAACCCAGTCGTCAGCCTGGCGTTCGCTGTGAGAAAAGCGATGCAGTGGCCGCTTGCCGGCTTGTACTGCGCCGGCCAGGTCGCCGGTGGTTTCGCCGCCGGCATCCTATTGAAACTCGTGTGGCACGATCAGGCGGTCTTGGGTGCGAGCCATCCAGGGGCCCACTGGTCGCATCTCACCGCGGCTGGGGCGGAAGCCCTGCTCACATTTCTGGTCGTGGGCGTGATCCTCGCGACCGCCGATCCGGACGCTGCGGTTGGAAAGCAAGCGGCGCTGGCAGTTGGATTCGCCATCGCCGCCTGCGGTTTTTTTGGAGGGCCTATCAGCGGCGCTTCCATGAACCCGGCGCGCTCGCTCACCACGCAACTTCTTTTTGGGTCTTACGACATCATGTGGATCTACGTGGTGGGCCCAGTCGCGGGAGCGCTCGCTGCCGCGTTCGCCGTCTTCCCGCTGCTTGGCCCGCCCGATAAGGGCGAGCGCAAAGCAGCGACGGGGAAATGACGTCTTACCGTACTGGCTCTACGGGATATTCCCGCAGGATACGTACTTCTGTATGTCTTTCTTGGATTCGTGGACGTTTATCGCATAGTGCCCGCCGAGCAGCGAGGTCATCGGCACGTCGACGATCGTGTTGGAATCCCCAAGCACCACATCTTTGAGCGGGTACTTCGGCGCCGGGTTGAGGTGCGCGCACGTACCCGGGTGGATGTGAGCCGGCTGGATGCCGGTGGTGTTCTCGTGCGCCACGTGGATCACGACCCGCGTGCGGCCGTTCAGGTCGCTTAAGGTAGCGGTTCCAGTCTCGCCCGAGTTGTTCTGGCTCATCATCTTGACGGTCACGTCGGCGTGGGCGCCGAACGCCGGAGCGCTCAAGCCCAAGATCGCCAGGAACAGCAAAGTCGCAACACCGATGCGCATGTCGTCTCCTCCTCTATGACTTTTTCTTTTTGGGGACCTTTGCGCCGCTCTTCCGTGCTTCCGAAAGACCGATCGCGATGGCCTGCTTGCGGCTCTTGACCTTCTTGCCGGATCTTCCCGAGCGCAACGTGCCGCGTTTGCGCTCGTGCATGGCTCGCTTGACCTTCTGACTCGCTTTCTTGCCATACTTGCGGCCGCCGGATTTGCGTTTGCGCTTCGCCACTTTACGCTACCGCCGGCCGGCTGCTGAAGAGCCGTATGATGAGCAAGAGCACCACGCCGCCGATAAAGGCCACGAGAATGCTCCATAGGTTGATCCCGGTGACGCCGATGTGACCGAAGCTGTTGAAGATCCAGCCGCCGATCAACGCACCGACAATGCCGATGATGAGGTCGCCAAGCACGCCGCCAGGCCCTTCACCCGGTACGATGGCTTTCGCCAAGAAGCCCGCGATGATGCCGACGACGATCCATGCAATGATATCCATGACGATTGACTCCTCCCGCCTACGCGGTCAAACCGTCCTGCGGCCGGTGATCAGGTTGATGATGAGCACGATGACGGCGATGACCAGCAAAATATGGATCAGGCCGCCGCCGACATGCATCAACAAGCCGATCAACCACAGGACGAACAGGATCACGATGATCGTCCACAAGATTCCACCCATTATTGTCCCCCAATCGCTGTAGTGGCCAGTGACGTTGCTTAGTTCTTCCCCAGGCTAGGGGCTTCTAAACGGCTGGTGGCGGCCATCCGGCTTGTTTGGCCGCCGCACGAGCTCGGGAACGAGTAGAGGGCACGCAGATCGGAGGTGATTCGGTGCTCAGCGAAACGACGGCCGGCTTCATCTTCGACGTGGACGGCACGCTCGTCCAAAGCAACGAAGCTCACGCCGATGCGTGGTCACACGCCTTCCTTGAAAACGGTTTTCACGACGTTACGGCGCCCCGGATCCGCCCCTTCATCGGCCTCGCCGGGGCCGATCTCGTGCGCAGCATCAAGCCAAAACTTGACGAATCAACGCGATGCGCGATCATAGCAGCCCAGCGGCGCATCTTTACAGCCGATTACCTTCCGCACATGCGCACCTCGACCGGGGCGCACGAGCTCATCGAACAGCTCCGCGCCCATGGCAAGAGAGTAGCGGCGGTGACCTCCGGCTCCGCAAACGAGATAAAGCCTCTCTTGGAGGTGGTAGGGTTAAGCGGCGCTTTCGAGATTTGCATCACCTCGGAAGAGACAGCTCGTCCCAAGCCCTGGCCCGATCCGATTCGTGCCGCCTTGCATCGCTTCGGCATTCGCCCGCAAGCGGCGCTTGCGGTCGGTGACAGTCCTTACGATATCGCCGCGGGCCATGCCGCCGACGTGCCGGTCGTCGCGCTCTTGTGCGGCGGATGGAGCGCAGAGCAACTCGCGTCCGCCGATGGGGTCTTTGAAGACCCAAGGGACCTGTGCGGCGCGCTTTTCGAACGAGTGTCACGCTGATGAAACAGATAGCGTTTGCAATTCCCATCTCCAAATCGGTCGCGCTTGCCGACCTCGAGCGGCGCTGCAAGGCCTGGCGCCTCCCGCGCCTTGCCTACGACGTGATCGAGTGCTGGTACGACGCGGGCTGGGATGACGGCATCGTTCAATTTGATCGGCGCTCGCTCGCGGCTGCTCTCGGGGCTACGGACACTGAACTCGACCGTGCGATCGAGTTGCTTCAGGACTTGCAGGTGGTGCGGGTGAGACAGGGAGCCGATCCGGAGGCCGTGGAGTTGCTCGCCCTATCCACCGCGCACTGCGACGGCAGCCCCTATCTTGGGTGGTGGCAAGTCTACGTGCTCGAGATGGAAGGTTACGATGACTAGTCGCATCCCGGCGCCGAAGAACGTGACGTCAACGAAGCGTGGCTTCGCAGTGCTCCAGACCTCTCGAAAAGCGCAGACGGCGGTCATGACGCTCAAACCCGGCGGCGCAAGCGGGCCGAAGGGCAATGAGCACCCTAAGAGCGAGCAAATCCTTTTCGTCGTGAAAGGGATCGTCGACGCCGAGATCGGCAAGCGGCGGCAGCGGCTGCACAAAGGTGATGTCGTCATCGTGCCGCCCGGCGTGGCGCATCGCTTCAGCAACCCGTCACGCGCGCCGGCGCTGACGTTCAACGTGTACTCGCCGCCCGCTTACGATGCCTGAAGGGCCTGACGGATCTTGACGATGGCGCGCTGTTGCAATCGGGAGATCTGCATTTGCGACACGCCCATGCGGCGCGCGATCTCCACCTGCGGCAGTTCCGCAAAAAAGCGCAGATGGATCACCATGCGCTCTGTCGGATCGAGGTGCTCGCAGGCGCGTTTGAGACAAGCGCGGTCCTCGCTGAGCTCGAGGTTGGAATCTTCTCGACCCAAGCGATCGGAAAGCGTCGTCCCCTTGGATCGATCCTCCGATGCCGCGGGCGCATCAAGCGACAGCGTGCAGTACGCGCTGCCAAGCTCCTGCGCTTCGATGATCTCTTCGGAGGTGGCCCCGAGCTTGGTCGCGATCTCTTCGACGGTCACGGACCGACCAAGCTCCACGGACAGGCTTTCCGCCTCACGGTTGACGGCTAGGCTTAGCTCCTGAAGACGTCGCGGCACGCGGACGGCCCACCCCTTGTCGCGGAAATAACGTTTGATTTCTCCGAGAATGGTCGGCATCGCGTAGGTAATGAATTCCACGCCCCGCTCGGGATCGAAGCGGTCGATCGCCTTGAGCAGCCCGACCGATGCGACTTGGATCAGGTCCTCGACTGGTTCTCCGCGATTCGCGAATTTCGCCGCGAGATAGCGCACGACGTTGAGGTGCATGACGACGATCTCATCGCGGAGATGCTCGGCTCTCGAATGCGCGTACTCGCCGAGCATCTGACGCAGGCGAGCCCGGTCGAATCCGGTCGAGGGGGTCTGGCGGCGCTGCGTGGGAGCGAGCATCAGCCCACAGCCTTCGTCATGCGCAAGCGGATGCCGCCGCCCGGCGACGCGCGATATTCGAGTTCGTCCGCCAGATTACGGATGACGAACAATTCGTCGAGCTGGTCGCCGGAATCGCGCTCGATCTTGGCGTCCTCGACCTTCTCGAATCCCGGATCTGATACGGTGACGGTGATGGAGGCGGATTCGATGTCGAGCTCCACGCGCAGCCGGCCCTTGCGGCCGCCGCGCCTGATGCAGTAAGTGCAAGCCTCCGTGATGATGATCTTGAGGTCCTCGATCGTCTCGTAGGCGAGGCCGGTGCGAATGCCGATGCCCGCCGCCGTCAATCGGGCAGCGCTGATGAAGGCCTCGTTCTTCGGCAAGGTGAGGCTGACGCGCTCCATCGCGCGCCGCGTACGCGCCGGCGCGGGCCGGGAACCGAGCTGTTCAATCAACGGATTGCTCCTCCGCTTCACTCGTACCCTGAAGCGGGGAAAGTATGCCTGAGCTCCACTAAAAACCGACCGGTTTTGCGGCCGGTCGGTTTGGTTTCACGTCCGGCAAGCGGGGTGACCGCAATTGCACGAGCCGCTAACACCGCTTTCAGCACCTCCAGCGCAGGCTTGGCTGCAGTACCCTTGGTCGGATGCCTCGGTGCATTTGCAGGCCGCGTTTCCACACTTCGAAGCCATTCTCTCTCCTTTCCCGGGCGATGGTCTCACAGACATACCCGGCTTGCGAGCCTGCAAAACCGAGTGCGCTCTTTAGGTCCTGATGTTCGCCTGCAGAAGACCGAGCTCGTTTCCAACCTTGTCGAAGGCCGCAAGCGCTTGGTCGAGTTCGGCACGCTGCAGTGCGGCGCTCATCTGCACGCGGATGCGCGCGGAGCCTTCCGGCACGACCGGGTATCCGAAGCCCGTCACGAACACGCCCTCTTTGAGCAGCGACTCGCTCATCTTGATCGCGAATGCCGTCTCCCCGACGATGATAGGGATGATCGCGCTTTCGCCCTCCAGCGGCTTGTAGCCGAGCGCACGCAAACCCGCGCGGAAATAGGCGACGTTCTCGCGCTGCTTGTCGAGCAGTTCGGGATGCGTCTCTAGTTGCTCGATAGCGGCGAGCGCGCTGCAGGCCACCGTCGGAGGCAGTGCATTGGAAAACAACTGGGTACGCGACTTTTGGATGAGCGTGTCTATGAGGCTGTTCGAGGCCGCGACGAAGCCGCCGGCTGCGCCGCCCAGCGCCTTGCCGAGCGTGCCCGTCACGATGTCGATTTGCCCGGTGAGACCGTAGTGCTCGATGGTGCCGCGGCCGGTCTTGCCCATGACACCCGTGCCATGGCTGTCGTCGACGACGACCACTCCATTGTACCGTTTTGCGAGGGCTACGATCTGTGGCAGCTTCGCCAGATCCCCTTCCATGGAGAACACGCCGTCCGAGATGATGAACTTCGTCATGTCGGGAGGCAGCGAGGCGAGCTTGGCTTCCAGATCCGCCATGTCGGAATGCTTGTAGCGCAACCGCTGGGCCTGGGAGGCGAGCCGGCAGCCGTCGATGATCGACGCATGGTTGAGCTCGTCGGAGACGATCGCCGTGCCGGCCACTGCCACGGTCGGGATCAGGCCTTCATTTGCCGTCCAGCACGACACGTAGGTCAAGGCCGCTTGGGTGCCGAGGAACGACGCGATCTTCTCTTCGAGCTGGCGGTGGATGTCGAACGTGCCGCAGATGAACCGCACGCTTGCAGTGCCGGCACCATACTTGTGCAGTCCGTCGATGCCGGCTTGGACCACGCGCGGATCGTCGGCGAGGCCGAGATAGTTGTTGCTCGAGAGCACGATGACGCGGCCGGCTTCCTCCATCGTGACCTCCGCCGCCATGGGCGTGGTCAGATGGCGCAAAGTTTTGTACGTCCCTGCGGCGCGCAGGGCATCGAGGTCGGTCCGCAGCCTGCGATCGTAGGACTGGTTCATGGGCGGTTCACCCCGCCTTCGATCCGACATCGATGACGATCTTCACCGCCTTGCCTTCCTTGAGCAACTCGAAGGCTTCGCGGAAGCGCTCGAGCGGGATCACGTGGGTGATGATCGGGGATAGATCGATGCGTCGCGCGGTCACCATCGCCTGCATCTGATACCAGGTCTCGAACATCTTGCGCCCGTTGATGCCGAGTACGGTCAGACCTTTGAAGATGATGTTCTCCGCCAGGTTGAGGCTGACGTCGTCCGAGGGCAGGCCGAGCAACGCTGCACGTCCGCCGTTGCGCACCATGCCCAAGCCGGCGTTGATCGCGGCGCCGCTGCCGCTCATCTCCAACAACACGTCGGCGCCGTGTCCTCCGGTGAGGGCGTACACCTTTTGCCGGAGATCCGGGTCGCGTCCGTCGTAAACGTCATCCGCCCCAAGCGACTTCGCGAGCGCGAGTTTTTGCGGATTGATGTCGATCGCGATGACGCGGGAAGCGCCCGCAGCACGAGCGACCGGGATCGCCATGAGGCCGATCGACCCGACGCCGCTGATGATCGCGCTCTTGGCGCTCACCCCCGCCGCCATCACCGTGTGCACCGCGTTGCCGAGCGGGTCGAAGACCGCTGCCCACGCATCGGGGACGGCCGGGTCGAGCTTCCAAACATTGTGCTCGGGTACGCTGACGTAGTCTGCGAAGGCGCCGTCTCGGTCGATGCCGAGGATCTTCACGCGTTCGCAGATGTACTCTTGACCCGTGCGGCAGAGCAGGCATGCCCCGCACGAGATGTGGCCCTCGACCGCGACGCGATCGCCGACGGCGACGTTGCAAACAGCCCCGCCCACGGCTGCGACCGTGCCCATGAACTCGTGGCCGACGATCAGCGGCGGAACGATGCGGCTTTGCGACCACTTGTCCCAATCGTAGATATGGCCGTCAGTGCCGCAAATGCCGGCCATGCGCACGCGCACCAGCACGTCCGTCGGTCCGATGCTGGGCACGGGCACTCGCTTGAGCTCGAGGCCCGGGCCCGCCCGGTCCTTGACGAGGGCACGCATCGTCGTAGGCAGGCTAGGCTCGAGAGCCTGTGCGGCTTTAGGAGCCTCTTTGGCGATCGCCACGACCGGCTGTTCTGGCCGACCGAGGCGGCGGACCTCCGTCGTAGCGAAGTGCAGCGGCGTTGGCACGGAAGAAGAAGCGCCCCTCGAAAGCGCGCATCCAGGCATTGCAGACGCAGATCGAAACGCAGCGGCGGCGCGCGCTGCGTCCGACGCTGCCCGTCAACGCGCAGACGCGCGTCAGCGAGAGTCTGGTGGAGAAAAAACGCAGGCTCTATCGCAAGCGCCGCCAGCGCCGCGAGTGGGAAGACACGTAAAGGCATCCTGCCCGGCCGCTCGAACATCCGTTCGTCGCAAGGATGATGGCGGGTAGCTCTTCGATGCTCACTATAGATGAAGCATTAGGTCGACGTGGCCCCTTTGCGGGGTCGCTGTCGGGCTACGAATACCGGCCTGCGCAAATCGCCATGGGCAAGCTCGTAAACCGCGGTTTCCTCGAGCATGTCCACGTGATGGTCGAGGCCGGCACCGGGACCGGAAAATCCTTTGGTTATCTCGTGCCGGCGGTGCTGTCCGGACAGCGGGTTGTCATTTCCACGGCGACGCTCGCCTTGCAAGAACAGCTGCTCCACAAAGACATCCCGCGCGTCTTGGACGCGCTCGACACCTCTGCGCGCGTCGTTCAGCTCAAGGGACGCAACAACTACCTGTGCCGCGACAAACTCGAGCGGCTGCGTGGACGGCTCGTGCTCGCGCAGAGCGCCGAAGATCAACGGCTCTTTTCCTGGGCGGATCGCACCCCGACCGGCGACCGCGCGGAGCTGCGCTTCGTGCCGCACGATGCGCTCTGGCGAGAGGTCGACGCTGACGCCGACGATTGCCTCATGGAGGCATGCGAGTTCTTCGGCCCGGAACGTTGCCATCAGATGCATGCGCGCGAGGCCGCTCGCCATGCGGACATCGTCGTCGTCAATCATGCCTTGTTCTTCAGCGATCTGGCGATGGGCGGCGGCATCGTCCCACCGTACGACTACGTCGTACTCGACGAAGCGCATCAAATCGAAGAGTGGGCGACCGCAGCCTTCACGACGAGCATCTCTCGGGCCGGTATCGGCCGCCTCGTTCAAAAACTGTCGCGCGCGTACTTGTTCGACGAGTTTCTCGCGGCCGATCTCTCGCAAGCTGCGGACGGTTTTGTCGGGGCGCTCGCCGTGCGAGACAGCGCCGCGCGCGCAGCCGCCCGCTACCAGTTCCACGACAATCCACGCGCCGTCGAACTTCTCGAGCCCCTCCAGCGCGCGCTGTACCGGGTCGAGAACTGGATCGTCGAACGCTGGGCCAAGAGCTCGCGCTTCCCCAACGCTCCGGAAGAAGCGCTCAGCCGCCGTCGCGATCTGCTCGTCCGTCTCGTCGTCTCCCTCACGCAAACCATCGAACGCTTGCGCCTGAGCGGCGAGAATTGGATCTGCTGGGTCGAACGCGCTGAAGATCGGTCGGGGACGTTCGCGGCGCATTGCGCGCCCGCATCCGTGGCAGACATCTTGCGCGACCAGCTCTTCGAGAAGACTCGCAGCGTCGTCATGACGTCGGCGACGATTTCCACGGGCGGTGACTTCGCATATCTGCGGCGCCAAGTCGGGCTCGATAGCGCGCCTGTCGACGAGCTCGTGCTCGATTCGCCGTTCGATTTTCCATCGCAGGCGATGCTCTACTTGCCGAAAGAACGCCTCAACCCGAAACGTCCGAGCTTCGCCCACGAGGCTGCGCCGCTGATCGAGAGCGTGCTCGAGGCGACCCGCGGCCGGGCCTTTGTGCTCTTCACCTCGCTTGCGATGATGCATGCGATCGCTGCGGACGTGGGTCCGCGGCTTCGGTTTCCCTGGCGCGTGCAAGGGCAGCTGCCCAAGGGCGCGCTGCTCGAGTGGTTTCGCAGCGAGCAGCACGCGGTTCTGTTTGCAACCGCCTCGTTTTGGGAGGGCGTGGATGTGATCGGTAGCGCGCTATCCTGCGTCATCATCGACCGGTTGCCGTTCCCGCCGCCGGACGATCCCATCATCGCTGCGCGCTCCCGGCAGCTCAACGAACGCGGCAAGGACCCCTTCGAAGCGCTCATGATCCCCGCCGCCATCACGAGGCTGAAGCAAGGTTTGGGCCGCTTGATCCGCAGCGCGTCGGATCGTGGCTTGATGTGCGTGCTCGATGGGCGGCTGGAGACGATGTGGTACGGCCGGCGGATCTTAGAGGCTTTGCCCGCCGCGCGGCGCGTGCATTCACTGCAAGCAGTGCGAGACTTCTTGGCGTAGAGAAGGCTAACCGGCCTTTTTAGTGGATCTGCGTCTGCTCCGCGTCGTGGTCCTTGCACTCCGGGTGCCCGCATTTGCACTCTTTGGCGCTCGCAGGTTGGTGCCGGCAGGCGTCGCTGCAGTAACTTTGACCCGTCGAGTGCTCGGTGACGATGCAAAGACACAAAGGGTTGTCGCATCGCGAAAGAGCCATGGCGTTCACCTGCCTTCCGCTCTCTTGTCCCCTGTCGAACGTGCGAGGAAACGGGGTTTGCGGCCTGCCGTTCAGGGGCAGGAGGATATCGCGTATTGCTTCGCTTCTGACAGAAGGAAACCCATGAAACGGCTCGATGGCTTTCGCGTTCTGGTCCTTGCGACGGATGGTGTCGAGGAAGCAGAATTGACCAGGCCCGTCCAGGCACTCGACAAAGCTGGGGCGACCGTGGACATAGCCTCGCCGAAGGGAAAGCCGATTCAGGCGTTCCAGCATCATGAAAAATCCCACATCATCCCCGCGACGCGATCGTTCGAGGGCATCAATGCCGGCGACTACGATGGGCTGTTGCTACCTGGCGGTGCGCTCAACGCGGACGAGATCCGCACCAACCCCACCGTGTGCGAAACGATTCGCGACATGGATGCGGCGGGCAAGCCGATCGCCGCGATCTGCCACGCCCCCTGGGAGCTCATCTCAGCCGGCGTCGTCACCGGCAGGCGGTTGACAAGCTTCCACACCATTCAAGACGACGTCAGAAACGCCGGCGGTTCATGGACCGACGCGGAAGTCGTCGAGGATGACAATTGGGTGACGAGCCGGAAGCCCGACGACATCCCCGCGTTCAACGAGCACGTGATCGCATTGTTCGATCGGGCTGCGCGCACGGCGAACGCAGAGGTGGGCTCGACTGACCGGTAGGCTCGCCCGCACGTCTTTCGCAGAAAGCCGAGGCTGGAGCAAATGTCGCAGATTATCCCCTATTTGTGGTACGACGACCAAGCCGAAGAGGCCGTCCAGTATTACGTCTCTATCTTCAAAGACTCAAAGATCGAGCACATCAGCCGTTATGGCGAGGCGGGTCCGATGCCTGAAGGCATGGCCATGACCGTCGAATTTCAGATCTTCGGACAAGACATGCTCGCGCTCAACGGGGGTTCGCCAAGCGCCGCGAATGGCCAGCCACCCGTGGCTCTCTTCGCGAGTTGCGACACGCAAGACGAAGTGGACGACCTTTGGGACAAGCTGTCTGCAGGCGGGCGCAAGCTGCAATGCGGCTGGCTCGTGGACAAGTATGGCATCACCTGGAACATCGTGCCTACCGGTATTGCCGAGCTCCTCGGCAGTGACGACACCGAGAAACAGCAACGCGCCATGCAAGCGATGCTCAAGATGGAAAAGCTCGACATCAACGAGCTGCGCCGAGCCTACGAAGGCGTCGCTTCGTAGGCGCTACTTCTCGTCGAGGCTATTTGCGACGCCGGGTGCCGCGCTTGGTCTTGGTGCGCCGTATGGGCTTGGCTCGGCTTTTCTTCGCCGTTCCCTTCGTGCCATACCGGCGCTTGCGCGTCGCGCTCGCTCTTCTCGCAGTCTGACGCCTGCCACGCTGCGGTTTCGCGCCTAGATCGCGCCACGACTTCTCCGACAATTTCACGCCGTAATGGCGCGCGGCTTTCTTGATGTTCGCAAAAGCCTGCGCTCGGTCTTCATCGGAAACGCCTGTGACCTGATCAAACCGCGCCACCGCGTTGCGAACGTGTCGCGCATCGGTGAGCGGCTCTTTGCGCTCTTTGGGAAAGGCGTAGACGCTGTCCGGCAAGTCGCCTTGCTGCGTCAAGCGCCCGTGTTTTTCGTGGGGCTTCCAATTACTTTTCATGTCGTCATCCTACCCAGATTGTTGGAAAAATTCACGCGGGGTATAAGCCCTCTTGGGAAAACGCGAAAGGAGAAGCGATGGAACCAAGCAAGCAGTGGACCGAATTCGTGGGGACGACGGAAGAAAAGGTTTCGGACGCGATCGAGCAGGCCAAAGATAGCGCCAGGCAAGCGTCAAAGACGCAGTCCGGCCGCGCCGCGCGAGATGTGGCAGAGCAGATGGAGGACGCGGTAGCCCCTCCGGCGACCAATGCGCTTTGGCGCACCTTATTCTTGGGCCTCGCGGGCGTCGCGACGTTGGGTTCGCTCGGGATGTTCGCAGCCCAGCGCAAGCATGAGTCGCTCTTCATGGGCCAGTGGGTGCCGGTCTTCGTGCTGATCGCCCTGTGGGGTCAGGTGGTCCGCCGAAAATAGTCCCGTGAAGCGACCGGGCGACGAAGCTGGCGCGGCGGCATACCTGCCGCGCCAATCCTCGCTTGCGAGTCTGCGCAACGCCGCCGCGAAATGCAAGGGTTGCGACTTGTACAAGGCCGCGACGCAGACCGTGTTCGGCGAAGGTCCTTCGCGCGCGCGGATCATGCTCGTCGGGGAGCAACCGGGCGACGCAGAAGACACAGAGGGCCATCCATTCGTCGGACCCGCTGGACGGCTTCTTCACAAAGCGATGAAGGCAGCCGGCATGACGGGTGGCGTGTACGTCACGAACGCTGTGAAGCACTTCAAGTACATTTGGAGGGGGAAGCGGCGCATTCACGCCAAGCCCAAGCGGCTCGAGATCCTCGCATGCCGGCCGTGGCTGGAAGCAGAAATCCTCGAGGTCCGTCCGGCGGTCATCGTCGCGCTCGGCGCGACGGCGGCGCAATCTCTGCTTGGTGCTGCTTTCCGGCTCACGAAGCACCGCGGCACGTTCGTCTCGTCGCCGTGGCCGTGTAAGCTGCTCGCCACCATTCACCCTTCAGCGATTCTGAGAGCCCCGGACGAGGCCGGGCGAGACGCCGCCATGCGAGGCTTCGTCGCCGATCTGCGGCTCGCCGCGCGAGCTGCTCGATCAGGCTGACGATCTGCGCGAAGCCATACGGCGCAGTTCGACTTTGGCGCGTTCGAGCACGGCCTTGCGCTTGGCCGAAAGATTCTTGCCCGCGCGATTGATGTAAAAGGTCAGCATCGACATGGCAGACCCTTCGGCAGTCTTGGCTTTGCGGCGATGGCTGCGCTCGGCCGAGCGAAGCAGCGAGCGCGCGATCTTCTTAGGGTCATCTTGGGAAAAGACGCCCTTTTCCAAGTCGAGGGCGTTGCTCTCGTGGGTAACCTTTCCGGACCACTTTTTCTTCGGCATGTCTTAAGGCCAGCGCGCATGTTCGGCAAGAAACCCTTGCCATCCGCCGGTCACGTCGAGCACGGCGCCGGTGATGAACGAAGCGTCATCGCTTGCAAGGTAGGCGACCGCGTCGCCGACGTCCTCCCAGCTTCCCGGACGCATCATCGGATTGCGATAGTCCCGTCGCTTGAGCACTGCGGCGCGATCGGCATTCTTGTCGCGGATGTCCCCGATGTCGATTGCGTTGCAGGTGATGCCGTGGGGACCTTCCTCGAGCGCGAGCGAGCGGATGAACGCTACGACCCCCGCTTTGGCAGCGGCATAAGCGGCGAGATGGCGCGCGCCCATGGCGACCGTGCTGCCGATCATGCCGAAGCCGATGATCCGGCCGAAGCCTCGCTCGCGCATGTTCGGCAAAGCCGCTTTGACGCAGTAGAAGAGCGACCCCAGATTGCCCTCAACCATCTCGCGATACTCCGCAAGCGTCGTATCGAAGCTATCTTTGACGATCATCGGACCGGCTCCAGCGACGAGCACGTCGACGTTGCCGAAAGCATGCTGCGTGGAAGCGACCAGTTGCGCCGCCTGTTCTGGGTCGGACACGTCCGCCTCGAAGGCTTGCGCGTTGCCCCCAACCGCGCGCACGGCGCGCAGCGTCTCCTCGGCGTTCGTGCGCGGTGCGCGATAGTTCGCGGCGATCGCGTAGCCGCGCCGCGCAAGCGACACGCACACGCCGCGCATGAGCCCTGTGGCGCTGCCTGTCACGAGGGCGCAGCGCGATCGTCCATCGGATCCGGCCATCGTCACCTCATATGTCTTTGAGCAGATGACCGGCTGTTCGCGACAAGGTGCGGACCGACCGTCCGGCGTAAAGCACGCATTAGCACTCTCGTGCCTTGATTGCCAATCATGTCCGCAAAACACGCAAAACAGCAAAGGCCCGCCCCGGAAACGGCCCGGGCCAAAGAGCCAGAACTCGACCGCCGCAAGACTTCCATCCTGGGCACGGTGGTGTATGAGTACATTGCCACCGGCGAGCCGGTCGGTTCGGCAACGCTGACGCAAAAATACAACCTCGGGATCAGCCCCGCGACCGTCCGATCCGAGCTTGCAAGCCTAGACGAGGAAGGCTATCTCGAGCAGCCGCACACCTCCGCGGGGCGCGTGCCGTCGGATCGCGGCTATCGCTACTACGTCGATCGCCTCATGCTGCCCGAAACCCTCACGCCCGAAGAACGGGAACGCATCCGCGGGGAGGTGCGCCGAGCCACCCATCAACTCGACGCGGTCGTCGACCACGCCTCGCACGTTCTTTCGAATCTGACGCGCAGCATCGCTTTTGCGATCACACCGCGCCTCGGCAGCCAAGTTTTCCGCCACATCGAACTGATCCATGTCGGCGCGCACGCCACGCACCTCGTGCTCGTCACGAACCTCGGCTTAGCGGCGCAGGTCACGGTCGAGACCGCGCATGAAGCCAATGCCGAGCACCTGCTTCGCGCCACGCACAATCTCAATGCGCGGTTAGAGGGCAAGGCGCTCTCGGAGATCACGCTCGACAAGCTTCGCGCAATCGCGCGCGAAACGCCGCTGCCGGAAGAACTGGTGACGGCCGTCGCGGATCTGCTCGCCGAGCACACCGGCGTCGAAGGCGAGCGCCGGCTCTTCGCCGGCGGCGCGCACAATCTGCTCGACCAGCAAGAGTTTCGCGACTTACGCAAGCTGCGCGCGATCTTAGACCTGCTCGAAGAACAACAGACGCTCTACGCGTTGCTGCACGGATCGCTGAACAGCGCGGGCCCGACGGTGGCCATCGGCCACGAGCTGCCGAACGCGGATATGAGCGAGTGCAGCGTCGTCACCGTGCCCTACAAAGTCGCGAACAAGAACGCAGGCGCGGTGGGGATCTTGGGGCCGCGCCGGATGCAGTACGCGCGCCTGATCGCGTTGCTCGATTGCATGGCCGAGAGCCTCAACGCTCTGTTCGTCGGCGAGCCCGAGCTCGAGTAGCGCATGCCGGCGCACAAGGACTATTACGAGATCCTCGGCGTTCGCAAAGACGCTACCGACCAAGAGATCAAGCTGGCGTACCGGGATCTCGCGCGGCGGCTACACCCCGATACCGTGCAAGACGAACAAGCACGCCTGCGCGCCGAATCGCACTTCAAGCAGATCAACGAGGCTTATGCCGTGCTCTCCGACGCGGACAAGCGCGCGCACTACGACCGCTTCGGCACGGTCGAGTCGCCCTTCGCCGGTTTCGGCGGGTTCGCAGGGACGGGTGTCGGCGATATCTTCGATTTCTTCTTCGGCGGTGGCGCCCGGCACGCGCAAGGCCCGGTGCGGGGTTCCGATCTGCGTTACGACCTCGAAGTCGAACTGCGCGATGTGCTCGACGGCTGCTCGAGAGAGATATCGTTCTCGCACCTGGCGCGCTGCGAGGTCTGCAAGGGATCGGGTTCGGCCGACGGCAGCGACCCCGTGCCCTGTCCAGACTGCCAAGGGACGGGCGAACTGCGTCACACGCGCTCGACCTTGCTCGGCCAGTTCGTCACGACCGCGCCATGCGCGCGTTGCGGCGGTAGGGGCCGCGTGGTGCGTGATCCATGCAAAGCTTGCCGCGGCAGCGGCCGCTCCGAGCAGCGCAAGAAGATGCAGATCGAGGTGCCGGCCGGCGCGGACAATGGCACCAGGCTTCGCTACTCCGGCATGGGCGAGGCCGGAGAGCGCGGCGGTCCAAGCGGCGACCTATACGTGTACGTCAGCGTTGCGCCGAACGAGGTATTCCAGCGTCAAGGCGCCGACCTGCACTGCGAGACCGCCATTTCGTTCACCCAAGCGGCGCTCGGCGCGACCCTGCAACTCGAGGGCTTGGACGGCGAGGTGACCGTGAAGGTCCCCCCGGGAACGCAGACCGGGACCACGTTTCGCATCGGTGGCCGCGGCGTGCCCAAACTTCGCGGTCGAGGCCGTGGCGATTTGGTCGTCGACGTGCGCGTAGTGGTCCCCTCGAAGTTGACGCGCAAGCAGCGCGACATCCTTGCCGAATTCGCGCGAGCCGGCGGTGAGGAGATCGAGGAGCCCGATGCGGGCGACCGCATCCGCAAGGCTTTCGGCGACTGAGCGCGGCTCATCCCTGACACCGGCCGTCCGATACGCGCGGCTCTCGCTCACGGTCGCCTGCCGCGATCTTGCAGCAGCGACGGCGCTGCTCGAAATCGCGACGGGTGAGCTCGCTGCGATCACCGGTCCGACTCACGAGCGTAAGGTCTCCGTGTGGCTTCCCATCGCTCGATCACGCGGGTTCGCGCGCAAGGTGCAGAGCATGATCGAAGCGGCCCAGCGCAAGGGCGCGCTCGGGCCGGTGCACTTCGCTATGGCGACCGTGCCCGACACGGCCTGGGCAACGTCTTGGAAGCGGTTCTACAAGCCCGCCCGCATAGCACCCGGCCTTTGGATCGCGCCCAGCTGGGAACGTCGTTTCCGCCAACCCAATGGTGCTGCGCTTCTGCGGATCGATCCCGGCATGGCCTTTGGCACCGGCTTGCATCCGACGACGCAACTTGCTTTGAAATTGATGCTACCGCGCGTCAGGCGCGAAGCCGTCATGCTCGACATCGGTTGTGGGTCGGGGATTCTGGGCCTCGCCGCAGCGCTGCGCGGGGCACGGGTCTACGCAAGCGACAGCGACGCGATCGCGGTCGCCGCGGCCCGGGCAAATTTTGCCGCCAACGCGGTCGATGCGTGGGACCTCGCGCGCGCTCAGGACGTCCCGGCGCGTTTTCCCACCGCACAGGTCATCGCTGCCAACCTCACAGCCGTGACGTTAGCGCGGCTCGCACCCACCCTCGCCGCGAAACTTATCCGGGGTGGCTGGCTGATTTCCAGCGGTGTAGTGGCAAGCGGGAGCGATTCGGTACTGCGCGCGTTCACCAGGGCCGGCCTGCGCTTGGAACAGTCCGCACGCAGGGGTGAATGGGTGGCGTTCGCTCATCGCAAGGCCGCGCGATGAGCACCCGTGTATTCGTCGACTCGCCGTGCGTCGCAGGCGCGCTTGTCACGATCGCGCCGGAGGAAGCACGGCACCTCGCCCTCGTGCTGCGTGCGAAGCCGGGCGATGCCGTGACGCTCGTCTCAGAGGGAGAGGCATGGGATGCGCGTCTCGTCGAGGTGCGCCGCGAGAAGGTGACCGCACAGATCGTGGACCGGAGCGCCGGCGGAGAACTCCCCGTTCCGCTCATCGTCCTGCAAGCGCTTCCCAAGGGCAACAAGATGGACGAGGTCGTCGAGAAGGTGACCGAACTCGGCGCTGCGCGCATCGTGCCGATCCGCTGCGAGCGATCCTACGCCGGCCATTCTCCCGCGAAGCTCGAGCGCTGGCGGCGCATCGCCCGCGCGGCCGCTGCCCAGTCCGGACGGCTCATCGTGCCGGCCGTTGACGAGACGATGGATTTCGCCGTGGCGCTGGAACGCTGCGCCGGCGAAGCACACATGCTCGTCGCGTGGGAAGAAGCAACTCCTGGCAGTCTTGCGTCGGCGCTCGAACGCGCGGCGCCGGACCGCGCGCTCGGCATCGTGATCGGGCCGGAAGGCAGTTTCACGTCGGACGAACTTGCTATCGCGGATCGGATTGGTTGTCATCGCGTTGCGCTCGGTCCGACGACGCTGCGGACCGAAACCGCCGCCGCAGCAGCCATAGCGGCGGTCGCAGCTTTGCGAACGTGGTGGTAGCGGCGGGGGCGGACCTGACGGCGCAATCGTCGAATCCCTCTGCGGTGGCACAGGACTACGAAGTCTCCCTCGTCATCCCCACGTATAATGAAGCAGGCGGCATCGAGCAGCTTATCTCGGCGCTCACCGCGGTGTTTGCCGAGGCGGGTGCTCGAGGCGAAATCGTCGTCGTGGACGACAACTCCCCCGACGGCACGGGCGCGCTCGTCGATGCGCTCGCGGCGCGTTATCCGGTGCGCTGCGTGCACCGTGCCGGCAAGCTCGGTCTCTCCTCGGCCGTCATCGCCGGCTGGGCCACGTGCAGCTCGCCTATCCTCGGCGTCATGGACGCCGACTTCAGCCACGATCCCGCGATCGTGCCGCAGATGCTTGCGCTCTTGCGCAGCGGCGCGTGCGAGCTCGCCATCGGCAGCCGTTACATCCCGGGCGGCGGCATCACGAATTGGCCTTGGCGCCGGCGCATCACCTCGCGCGTGGCGATCATGCTCGCCATGCCGCTCACGCACGTGAAAGACATCACGTCCGGATATTTCTTCTGCAAGCGTTCGGTCATCGAAGGCGTCGAGCTCGACCCGATCGGGTTCAAGATCGGACTCGAAGTCATCATGAAAGGGAAGTATCGCAACGCGCAGGAAGTGCCGTACGTCTTCACGGACCGCCGCCATGGCTCGAGCAAGCTCAACTCCGGCGAAATTTTCAACTACCTCAAGCAACTCGGCAAGATCTACACGCGGGCAGGCCGGCGATCGCAGGCCCCTCCCGACGTCGAGCAGGGCGCCGTCAGAAGCAGGAGTTAAACGAGTTGGCACCCACGCCGAATTGGTTACGCCGTCGATCGGCCAAGCCCGAGCCCCAAAGCGATGCGCTCTGGGAGATCTGCCCGTCGTGCAAAGAGCGCCTTTATAAAAAGGACCTCGCGGACCGCCTTTACGTCTGCCCCAAATGCGGCCACCACTTCCGTTTGCGGGCGCTCGATCGTATCGCGCTGCTCGCCGACGGCGACTTCACTGAGCTAGCGCCGTTGCTGGCCACGGGCGATCCCCTGGAATGGTCGGATCGGACGTCCTACGCGAACAAGATCGCCGGCGACCGCACGAAATCGGGGTTGCTCGAAGCCGTGGTCGTGGGTCTGTGCTCCATCGAGGGCGTGCGCACGGCGCTAGGCGTCATGGATTTCTTTTTCCGCGGCGGCACCATGGGCAGCGTCGTCGGGGAGAAGATCACGTTGCTCATCGAGGAGGCTGCGCGCCAGCGGCTGCCGGTGGTGCTCGTCACCGCATCGGGTGGCGCGCGCATGGAAGAAGGCGTGATAGCGCTCATGCAGCTGGCCAAGACCAGCGCTGCCGTCGAGCGTTTCGCGGCACTCGGCCTTCCGCTCGTCACCGTCCTCACCGATCCCACCACCGGCGGTGTGTCCGCATCATTCGGGTTCCAGGCCGACGTCGTCATCGCTGAAACCGGAGCGGCGATCGGTTTCGCCGGGCGGCGCGTCATCGACCAGACCATCCGCCAGAAGCTTCCGGAAGGATTTCAGTCCGCGGAGTTCTTGCTCGAGCACGGTCAGGTCGACATGGTGGTGCGCCGCAGCGAGTTGAAGTCCGCACTTGGAAAACTTTTGAAGTTCTTGACGCAGGAGGCGGTGCCGGCATGAACGTCATCGTCGAACTGGAAAAACCGCTCTTAGAGCTCGAGGCCAAGATCGCCGATCTCAAGCGGCTCAACGAAACGCAGCGCGTCGACTTCTCGGACGAGATCGCAGCGCTCGAGGAGAAGGCCCG
>JAJPHJ010000067.1 GCA_021325335.1 Pseudomonadota bacterium
GGATCGCTGTCGCGCAGCGACCGGGTGGAAAAATACAATCGGCTCATGGCAATCGAAGAAATGCTCGGCACGGCGGCGAAGTATCCAGGGGCAGCTGTGTTTCGGGCCTGTAGCTCAGTGGTTAGAGCGGCCGGCTCATAACCGGTTGGTCGCAGGTTCAAGTCCTGCCGGGCCCACGCGTACACGCATCGCGCCCCCATCGTCTAGAGGCCTAGGATACCGCCCTTTCAAGGCGGGGACAGGGATTCGAATTCCCTTGGGGGTAGGATTTAATCCGCCGGCCTGCAGCTACTCCTGGCTGTATGGCTGTTCGGACTGAATCGGGCGCTCTTGCCCGCTCTCGTTTTTCACAGCGTCAACGCAGTCGTTACACAATACCATTGTTGGACGGTCGTCCCACGATAGCAAGATCAATCCGCTTTTGTTTTTCTTGCATCGATCGCACATCATAACCCCCTTCTTTTACCCGAACGGCCGAAGCGTATGATACCGGACCGTACCGGTAAAAGAAATCTGCCAGTTTGCATCGTTGTAGTTTGGGCAAAAGTCCAACCTTTGGTATTCAAGATGGACAGCGTTTCCAACGGTGATCTCGAAAGTCGATCCCGTTTTTGGACCATTACGCAAGGGTAAGAATCAAATGGTCAGTGTGGGCTCCAACATCCATGCTGGCCCGAATCCTTGGGACCGGCGGACGAGCGGTTCATTCAATGAACCGCCCTGGCGCACGTCGTGGGAAGGCCCGTTGGTGAACAGTAGTACCATTCCCAGCCGTGCGTAACGACGGTCAGATATGAGGATAGACTGGGTTCGTAAATGACGTTCGAGTGAGGCTGTAATGCACCATCAAAGTACAGAACGTATTGGCTCCCCAACGTGACGACCAGGCCGTGATTAGGCAACCGACTATATCCTGGTTTCAGAGGTTGATGAACGTGAACCCACTGGACCTGCGAGTGCAACCTCGTTGGAAGCATCGCCATCACCTGATTGATGATCACTTGGTCGGCGTGGTCTGGTGGAATTGGACTAGTGCTTGGTTGAGGCGGTCTTGGAGACACAGCAACCGACGAAGATGCGAAAGTCTCATGGAGTGAAACGGTCGGAAGTGGTGCTGGACTGCCGACGGCCGACACGTTCGGCTCGCGTTGACTTATGTGTTGACAGGCTGACAAACAACACATGAGAACACAAACATGCAGCTGTTTGAAAGTGCGAGATCGTGGACGCACGGGCACTATGGCTGCAACCGAGCCTTCTCGAGGATTTCAGCGAAATAGGAATCGGAAACCGTATGTAGCGGCCCTGGACCGATATCATGTCGAAAAAACAGTTCTTCCGCCATCGACAGCCAGGCAGCCTCAGCCTGTTCAGGTACGCATCCTTTATGCGCGTTAACGTATTCCGCGATGAAAGCGGCGTAAATTTCGGTCATATACAGCGTTCTGCTCACCAGCCGTACCCCATCCAGCTTGACTTCGCCGGTTCCGTATAAGTGGAGGTTGTCTCCTTCGCCCGGACCTGCAACGGTTGCGCAAAGAAGGACCGCGGAGGACCGATCGCAGGGAGTTACCTAAGTACTATTGAGTGTCTGACCACCTCGTTTTCTTACTTGTTGCAGTTGCTCAAGCCGCTGTTGGAACCATGTGGCTTCTAATGCCGGAGCGGGTGCTGGCAAATAGGCCTCCTTCGCCAGTCTTTAGCCCGCGTGGACGGTTGTTATTTTATCGATGTGCGGGAGCTTTTTTTCTTATTCTTGCAGTGATGAATGCTTACATAAGTACACGCCCCTGAGCGATGGGCGCGGGCGTTGCCGTCACGATGCAATCGATCCTTGTCGCGGCATTGTTGAAGTTATGATCCTCCTCCATCACTCCGAGACCCCGGGCATATCCGTAACCGTCCGTGGCTGACGAAACTACGTGTGATCCGTCAAAAAATTCATTGACCTGGAACACGCCAAATTTGGTCGGATTCGTGACGCCCCTGCAGCAAAAAACACGGCTGATCAGGCCGCCTTGCTCGGAAGGATAGTCATACGGTTTGTTGCTGGGACCTGGGCTCGCCGGAACGATGAGCGTCGGCGCCACCGCTTGTGGCGTTGCCGTAGGGTTCGCCATATATCCGTAAATGAGCGTGTTCTGGTTGGCATCGTTGGCCAACAGCTGGATTTGGGTCGCGCTCTTCGTAGGAGAGCTTGGGATTTGCTCCGCGTACTCGTAGACCAGCGTGCCGCCAACAGTAGTCGTGCCGAGGACGCTATTGGTCTTGGGGAAAGTCGAAGCACCAGGCGCCGGCGTGCCTAAGTAGCAGGCATAAGTCCACGTCTCGCCGACCGCGAGCGGTAAGTACGGTTGCGGACTCGGCGAGCCGCCGGGCGGAGGGGTTGGCCCCGGTCCGGGTCCTGCAGCTCCGCCGCCGCATGCAGCGAGCACGAGAACGTACACCGTCAGCACCAAGGTTGTCCGCCACGTCCAGATCGACATGCGGCGAGCTTACCAAGGTGGCCGCTTCGAAATCTTAAAAATCTCCTCAAGTATGCCTCAAGAGCCAATCAACGGCAGTCGGTCGCCCTCGAGCTTGCCTGTCATCGAATACCGGTTTGGCCGGTACAGCGTCCGAAGCGACGACATGGTCCTCCGATTTGGAACAACGGCACTCCCGCTGGCTCCGAAAGTCGTCAAAACGCTCCTCTTTCTACTAGAGAACGCCGGACGGTTCGTCTCCAAGGAGCAGCTGTTGCAAGCCGTTTGGAACAGCGAGCCGGTCGAAGAGAGCAATCTATCGCAAAATATCTACATGCTGAGGCGTCAGTTCGAAACCACTTCAGGACAGACGTTTATCGAGACTCTGCCAAAGCGAGGCTACAAGTTCTCGCACCGTGCGACCAGACATGTCCTCGGTCCCGAAAAGGCGCACGCCAGTCGAAGGCCATTGGGTGCGGCTGTCGGCCTCATAGCGCTCCTTCTGATCGGCGCCTGGCTGTTCGCCGCTCGAAACGAAAAAGCAAAATCTCCCCTTGGCGATGCCTTGACCGGACCCGCCGAACAAGCGGATGCGTTGGGTTGGTATTACTGGCGCGGCACTAGCGAATCAGACCTGCGCGAAAGCATCCGGGAGTTCCGGCTCGTGGTGACAGACGACCCGCGCAACCCGGCCGGCTACGCTGGCGAGGCGATCGCGAGCGCCAAGCTCGCGGATGTTTGGGAAGGTAGCCCCTCTGCCCAGGTGGAGTCGGTGGATGCCGAACGGCTGAGCCGGCAAGCCGTCGCTCTCAACGACGCTTCAGGCGTAGCTCACGCGGCTCGCGGCTTCGTGGAATATGACACCGACGGCGATTTCGCCGCCGCCGCTGCAGATCTGCGCAAAGCGATTACTCTCGACCCGGATCTCGCGGTCGCTCACTCCTGGTACGGCGCGGTGTTGCTTTGGCAAGGGGATCTCGTTAACGCGCGACACGAACTCGAGCGTGCATCGACCTTGGACGCTAGCTTGCCGAATCTCGCGTATCTTCTGGCCCTCGACCACTACATGAGCCGGGACTACAGCGCTGCCATCGCCTATGCGAAAGTCGTGCAAGCCGATAGTTTGTTCGTCGAACCGGCTGAACTGCTGCTCGCCGCCGCTCACGAGCAAACCCACCAATACGCAGCTGCCATACACGACATCGAACGCATGCAGTCAGCTGCGTCGGATCTTGGTGCCCGGGGCGAGCTCGCACACATCTATGCGTCCATGGGCGACACAGCGAAGGCGCGTTCAGAGCTCAAAGTCGTCGAAAGACTAGCCCACGCGGGGCAAAGCTGTCCGCTGATAACCGCATTGGCGTATAGCGCCAACGACCGGATTGATGAAGCTTTCGCCTGGCTCTCCCAGATGCCGATGGTGGACCGCACCTTGTTTTCACATGATCCGCGGCTTGACGTCCTTCGCGGGGATCATCGCTTCGCCCGATGGATGCACGGCTAGTCTACTCAGTTGCGAAAGACTTCATAGGCGAAGGTTCTCGCACCTTACGTTTCTCCAGCCGCACGATCGTGCCATTGCCGGGCTTGTGTACGTATTCGACCTTATCCATCAGCTTGCGCATCATGTGGATCCCATATCCTCGGGGTTGGGGTACGTAGTCTTCGACGGGCGACTGCTGTTCAAACCCAATGCCATAGTCTTCGAGTGAGACGGTCAAGCAATCACCTTGGCATTCGCAATCCAAGAGGAAGAGCTCTTGGGTTTTGCTATGCTCGATGATATTGCTGCACGCCTCACCGACGGCGACGATGATATCATCGACGACATAGGGATAGTAGCCGCACCCAAGGGCGAACTGCCTCAGATCGCGTCTCACGATGGCAGCGGATTCAGGTCGACTAGGATACTTTCTTTGCAATGCCGTCACCGGTCACGCGTCCCCTAGAGCCCAGCACCTATCCATTCCCGCGCGGAGGGGGGTGTAAAACCGATCGACGGCCGGAGTTCATACGGTTTAATGAGAAATGCTCCCGCGTGCCTATACGCTCTCTCGCGATCGCATTGCTGTGCATGGTGACACCGCTTGCCGCCCGAGCGGACAACCCTTCGGATCCAGGCGTGAGACAACCATCTGCAATAGACGCCAAGAGACCGCTCGCTCCCGAGCTGCAAATGAGCGTCCGCGACGGATTCACGCTGACGACGGTTGGCGACCTCATCATGTCTCGTCCGCTCTCGCAGTATGCCGCGCGCGAGCCGGCCTTCAAGTCGATCTTGGACATACTCCGTCAAGGAGATGCGCTCTACGGCAACATGGAGACGCCGATCCTCGACATCCGGTCTTTCAAAGGATACCCATATTCATATGCCGGCGATTGGACATTGAGCGCGTTGCCCTCCGTCGCCAAGGACCTGCGCGCGATGGGTTTCGATCTCGTATCGCGCGCGAACAACCACGCCGAGGATTGGGGCATCGAGGGCATGCGAGAGACGAGCCACTGGCTTGACGACGCCGGCATCGTCTGGGCCGGCGTGGGTGAAGACCGGGGACGCGCGCGGGCGCCGGCCTTCTTCGAGAGCTCGAAGGGCCGGATCGGCATCGTTTCATTTGCATCGACGTTTCTGCCGACCGCCGCCGCCCTGCCGCCTGAAGATGGCGCGCCGGGCAGGCCCGGTCTGAGCGCGTTGGCGGTGACACAGTACGTCGACGTGCCAAGAGATCTGATGCAATCGCTCGCTCGCGCATCGTGCCGGCTCCAACACCAACACTGTAGCGGCGTGCCCCAATCGTTGACGCTCTTCACGCAGAACTTCAAGCTTGCGTCCTCGTACGGATACGAATATTCGATGGATCCCGAGGACCAAGCCGAGATCCTGCGCAGCATTAGAGAAGGCAAGCAATACTCCGATTTTCTCGTCGCCACGATCCATTCGCACGAATGCTCGCAGGATTGCGACGACCTCGCAAAGCCTGGCCTGGCTGCGGGATTTCTCCGCACCCTCGCACACCAGGCGATCGACGCAGGCGCAGACGAATTCGTGACGACGGGCATCCATAACTTAGGCCCGATCGAAATCTACAAGGGCCGCCCAATTTTCTACGGCCTGTCCAATTTTTTCTGGAGCGATATCCAGCTGCCGCTCGCGCACGATCTGTACCAACAAAACCACGCGCTCATGCAACAGGTCTTCGCACACCCGGAGCGGATCACGTCGTGGGATCTTTCCT
The DNA here is from genome assembly GCA_021325335.1 of Pseudomonadota bacterium. Lineage (GTDB taxonomy): Bacteria > Vulcanimicrobiota > Vulcanimicrobiia > Eremiobacterales > Eremiobacteraceae > JAJPHJ01. Next base: position 5,699 of record JAJPHJ010000067.1, read on the forward strand.
CCCCGCTCGACGTGACGGGCGGTTTTGCCGAACCGTTCATCTTTCAGACCGTCATCGCACAATCGACGTTTTCCGGTGGAACGCTCAAGCAGATCAAGCTGACGGCCGTCGATCTCGGATACGGCAAACGCCTGACAGAAAGCGGCATCCCACAGCTTGCAGGTCCCGCGGAGGCGACCGTTATCTTCAAGCGAATCGCCGATGCCACGGCGCAATTCGGCTTACCGCCGTTGAAGATGACGGTTGACGGCAGCGTCGCAATTGTAAGCCCCTAGAGCCGGACCAGGGATTCGAATTCCTTGCGGGGTATGGCTTTGCTGGCCTTGAGCGAGGTACATGTCATGGCTTTTAAGCTTGTCATCGCCGCAGCGTTTTTGACCGTTGCGATGCTCTGCTATGCGGCGCCGGCAGCCGCCGAGTTCACCGTCTGTAATAGCTCCACGTATGGCAAGGCCAACGTCGCGTACGCCATTACTTGGCAAGACAGCCAAGGGAAGGCATACGGTGAGAGTCAGGGCTGGTGGATCGTCGCGCAGGACGCCTGCCAAATCATCGTCACCAACGACATCAGCGCCTACACGGTCTACATCTACGCCTTTGCGGATTCCGACCCGGTACACGATTGGTGGGGCGGCAGCAATAACTTTTGCCTAAACCCGTCCGATAAGTTCCTCTATCACGGTGATGATATGGACACGCCGTGTTCAACGGGCCAAGCATACGGCATGCGTTTTATCGACACCGGGGGCAACAGCACCTACACGTACTACTTGCGCGACTAAGCGCGGCCTCGCGTACCTGACTCGGTCGCGCCAATAGAGTGGTCGCCCGCGACTTACATTTTACTGGCTTCACCACCCTCGTGCCGCGAGGGTGAGCCGACAACAACGTTTGTCGAAGGATGCCGGAGGGTCACACGCATGAGTTGGGAAGCCATCAGTGCCGGAGCCGCGGTCGTCACGACGGTCGTCATAACCGCGACGGCGATCGCCGCACTCATCCAAATCCGTCAGCTCAAACTAGCCACGCAACTCGAAGGCTTTCTGGCGCTGCATCGCGAGTATGCATCGCCAGAGATGTATGCCGCGCGCGAGTATGTCGCGAACGAGTTACCCGAAAGACTGCGTGATGCGAAATACCGCGATGAGCTGGAAAAAGGTGCAGCATTCATCGCGACGCATCCTGAGCTGGTGCTTGGGAACTTCTGGGAGAAGGTCGGCGGCCTAGTAAGCTCAGGTCTGTTGGAACCAAACCTATATCTCGAGATGGGCGCGTATCGCGCCATTGAAGCATGGGACCAATTAACTCATGTGGTCGAACTGCGCAGAAGAAAGGAGCCGCTGCAATGGGCTGCCTTCGACCACATCGTCAAGCTCAGCCATGAGTACCTGGAGCGCCGCGGCGGCCTCCCACAAGTTGCTATTCAAGACCAATAGGAGGACGTAAGCGCAAGCCGCAAGACCCTCTGTGAAGTGGCTTAGCCAAATCGAGGGCGAATAGCTCAGCTGGTAGAGCACCTCCCTTACAAGGAGGGGGTCACAGGTTCGAGCCCTGTTTCGCCCACACGTTCAAAGCCTTGCAGTATAAGGAGTTGTGAGCACAGAGCACCTCGACTTGACGCGCGCGAATTCAGATTGGTGACCGTTTTGGTGACCAAATCTTCGGAAAGCTGCAAATTGGGAGTCAAAAATGATCGAGAAACATCGCCCTCGACGTGAAGAGGCACTTGCCGACAGGGCCGGGGAGAAGATTGAGTGGGCGCTCGACGCCATCGCAAAGGCAGAACTCTTGCTCAACAATGGAGACTTTGCGGAATTCAATCGCAACCTAAACCACGCGAAGACACTGCTGCGGCAAGCGTTGGTCCTCGCCGAGGAAGCGTCAAGCAAGTACAGCGAGCCTCGCTTCGCCGAGCCCACGAGCCTCTAGGCGGGCAATGCTTTCTCGGCAAGCGCAGCGTTAAGCGCTACGTTCATGCGAGCCGCAGCATCAGACTCAAGGTCTGGGCTCATGTGCGAGTAGATGTCAAGCGTCATCCGCGTGGTCGCGTGGCCCAACCGATCGGCCACGACCTTCGGGTGAAGACCTTGCCGTAGCATCTCGGTGGCAGCGGTGTGCCGCAGTATATGGGAGCCGATGCTGCCGATGCCGGCGGCGATCGCACACTTGCGAAAGTCGCGCGAGAAGTTGTGAGGCTCCCACGGCCCGCCGGCAAACCCCGCAAAGACCAGATCGTTGTCGACCCATGCCTCGCCCATACGCAAGCGCTCTTTGTTCTGCCACACGCGATGAGCGACCAGGGCGTCGATCGCGATCTCTGGCAGCGTCACCACCCGTGTCTTCGCGGTCTTCGGTGCCTTGAAACGCAATGCGCCTTTTGTGCTTTCGAGCGATCGGCGGACCGCGAGTCGGCGTCGGTCCAGATCCAAATCCTTCCAGCGCAGCGCGAGCAGCTCGCCGCGTCGCAGACCAGTGGCCAAGAGCGTCAGTATCGGCGCGTACATTCGCGAGCTCGACGCCGCGACGAGCAGTGCTTTGAACTCGTCGGCGCATAGCGCTCTGCGCTCGTTCACTGCAAGCTTTGGGAGTTCAAGGCCGGCCGCCATGTTGCGGACGACCAGATTGTCATCGAAAGCGCTTTGGAGCGCCCCGCGCAGCACCGTATGGATCTTCCGAATTGTCGCCGACGATAGGCTGGCCCGCTTGGCTTTGTGTGGCTTCTTGCTCTTACGCGGGAGCCGGCCTTCAGCAAGCCACCGAGAATATTGGGCGCGAATGACTTGACGATCGAGCCGATCGAGCTTGAGCTTGCCAAATGCTGGAATAAGGCGCTGCTCTATTACAGCTTCGTAATCTTCGCGTGTTCCAAGCTCAAGGTCGGTCTTAGTCGCAAACCACCGACGCAGAAAGTGTTCAACATCAAGCTGAGACGGGTTTGAACGAACACCAGCGTCGTGCTCGCGCAGTAGGGAGCGGAGCTCTTTGGCCGCGTCGCGTTCCGTACCATAGACGGTTTTTGTGCGGCGTTCGCGCTTGCCGTCAGCGCGTCGGCCGAGCTCTACGAATAGACGCCAACAGCTTGTGTGCTTGTCGGACCCGCGGACGCGACGAGTGCCGCGCTTGACCATGTAGCCCTTCATTGCAGTGTTCCTTTCAGGTCAGCTCGCCGTCCAAGATAGTGGCGAGGGTTTTTCATAACGTCTTCGATTCTGTTTTTTAGATGTCGCTCAAGGCCACTAGTTGGGATCCCCTTCATTTCCAGCAATGATATTGCGAGGTCGATAAGAACTCGGCTTTCGGAGAGCGTGAAATACTGCATTGCCGATACCCATATCCCCGATAAGAGGTCCGCCGGAGGACCGCTCACACGCAGTTGGCTCTTGAAATCAAACAATGACGCGATCTCATCAGCAAAAGCCTGAAGGGGCCAAGGAACGCCTGGCGGCCAGCCACTGGATTCAGGAACGTCACGCAGTTGGGCTAAGTAGTCTTTGACTTGGAACATGGTCAGCAGACGTGCCCGCTCACCAGCATCGAGAGGCTTAAAAAAAGTCCAAAATCGCGCAACCGTCCCAGGCTTGAAATACGCCTGGGCTAGGTCCAAGCAGTACGAGAGCTGCTTTTCCGCTTTGACGAGTTGAGCCTCGGCGAGAGCCGCCCCGCCGACAAGCTGCAGGTATCCGACCGGTATGCCAAATTTCGAAGCATAGCTTTCGATCGTCTGAGCACGAGGTGTCTTCCGTCGGAACTGACGGGCAACAGCCGATGCATTCTGCCCCAAGGCTTCCGCAACGCGTTCCTGTGACAGTCCGCGGTTATGTAAAAGCCTCGCCAATTCTCGCATGACCGCACTTGAGGCTGTTTGGCTTAGCTCGAGCAGTGCATCGTTGATGCGGCCACCCTCGGGATCTTTGCGTCTCTTTGGCATAGGCTAGAAATTCTGCTCCTTCTCAGCACAATTATAGCCTATTATACTGGACTAATCAACTCCGGCCCAAAGGAGCGATTATGCCCAAGTCCAGCCAGGTTCTCGACAAGCCAGGAGCTAGCGACAATCTTCGCGCCACGCTCGACATCGGCGTCGTCTCGCAGATTCTTGGGATCTCGCGCGACAAGCTCTATGACATGGTGCGCAAGGATCAGTTCCCCGCCATCAAGTGTGGACAGCGCTACGTCGTCAGTAAGGCAGTCGTCGATCGGATCCTGAGCGGCGAGATCGTCTTGAAGCAATAAGAAACCCGCTGGCGCCAACCAGCGGGTCTTGACTAGGAGAGTTTCCGTGGGCCAGTTTTCGAGTCGCGAACGCGGCTCCTTTCAGAGCATCCGCCAACGCAAGGCGATTGAGTCTGCGCGCTCTGTCTCAGTCGAGACACAGTTCGCTCCGGTGCGTGCCGCGCTCGAGCGGGCTCGCTTCAAGAAAGCATCCACGCCAGAAGAGCGCAAGGCGTGGCTTGAACGCCGGGCGGCTGAGATTCACGCAGAACTGCGCCGCGATCCGGAAGCCTGCGCCTTCGGCGGTTTGTGGTTCGACGCGCGGGAGCAGGCTCAACGCGAGTACGACGAGTTAGAGTCCTCGACGCAATGATAGCAAGCGTCGCCGACACCTATGCGGCTATCACAGGCGTTCGGCAAGGGAAGCGCCGGGGCCATGAGATTGCCGTGTCATGCGTTCGCCGCGAGAACCATAGCCACGGCGATGCTAACCCCTCGTTGCGGATCAACCCTGACAAGGACACGTGGTTCTGCGACGTATGCGCCACGGGCGGACAATCGATCGACCTCGCCGTCCATGCAGGTATCGCGAGCAACGAAGAGGCCGCCAAAGCATGGATGCGTGAGCGCGGGCTCATAACGGACACCGCTCACTGCGTTGAGCGTTACGCCTACGACGACGCCCCGGACGACGAGCAGTTCACAAATGGGGCCGTCGATCGTATAGAGCCAGGAAGAAATGGCGAAGCCAAATCCTTCCTGCAATACCGCCGGCTGGCAAACGGTGAACTTGAGAAAAAACTCAACGGCAAGAAGCTGCCCCTTTACCATCGCCGGGAAGTCGTCACAGCAGCCCAAGCGGGCAAGGCCATCTTCCTCGTCGAGGGTGAGCGCAAGTGTGATCGGCTACGCGCGGCCTTGCGAGAGGCGGCCAACGATTCCGCCGTTACGACGATTGCTGGCGGCACAAACGGGAAGCTCCTGCCGAAAATGGCGGCCGATCTTTGCGGGGCGAGCAGAGTCATCGTCGTTTGTGATTCAGACGAAGTTGGTCGCAGCACCGCACAAAAGCGCGCTCAAGCGGTCGCCGATTCTTATCCGAATATCGAAGTGCGTGTCGTCGATCTCTTTGCAGATCGGAGCGATGGGAGCGATGTACAAGACTGGCTTAATGAACTGCACACCGTTGAAGAGTTGCTGGTGCTCGTGCGAAGTGCGCGTTCGATTTCGCGTACCCAGAACGTCGAGTCTTCGCAGTCAGCGCGCTTCATCCGGGCGAGCGACCTGCTCGCCGAATCCGACGGCGACGATCTCACCTTTGTTCTTGAAGGCCTTCTCCCAACAGGAGGCACTGCGATTCTCGCCGGCCGACCCAAGGGCGGCAAATCAACCCTTGCGCTAAATCTCGCGCTTCGGGTCGCTCGTGGCGAGTCGTTTCTAAGCCGGCAGACCGAAAAGGGGCCAGTGCTGTACCTGGCGCTCGAAGGTGCTCGCGGCGGTTGGAAATCGTCACTTCGAAAGCTCGCGATCACAGCAGACGACGATCTGTACTTTTGCATCGAGCGCGCTCCCGCCGGAGCAATCGCATGGCTGCGCAAGGCGATAGAAGAGCATCGCCCAGTGCTCGTTATCGTAGACACGGCGCAGAGGCTGCTGGGCGTCAAGCAGTCCAACGACTACTCCGAGACTTCCAATGCCTTCGATGCCGTGATTGAGCTCGCGCGGCAAAGCGGGTCCGCTTTGCTCTTGCTCCACCATTCCGGCAAGAACCGCCACGATCAAATCGTGGATGAGATCCTCGGCAGCACCGCCTGGGCTGCAACTGTGGACACCGTGATCGTGCTCAAGCGCACCGAACATTACCGGTCGATCGCAAGCGACCAGCGCTTCGGTGAGAACCTATCCGACACCGTGCTCACGTTCGACCCCGACAGCTTGCGCGTCGATTCGACCGGTGAGAGCAAGGAGGCCGCTGAGGTCCGGCTCGCCCGGCAGGCCATCGTCGGATTCATGGATCGACTTGCCTCTGAGAAGCCAGATGAGATGCCGGACACGAGCACCATCTTGGCGGCAATCCCAGGCCGCAAGCAGCACATCTTGGCGGCCCTTGCTGCGTCCACGGATGAAGGCCAGCTCGAACGTTCCGGCAGCGGCAAAAAGGGCGACCCGTACAGGTACAAATCCAGATTCGGTTCCGCGGTTCCCAGTATATGTCAGGAACCGCAAAACCGAATCCGCGAAATGACCTCAAAGCCCGATGAAATAGAGCGCAATTCGGTTCCCGGCGTTCCGGCCTCTTCGAGCACCTTCGGAACCGCATTGGGAACCGAATTCGAGCACCCGGTGGAGAGCCCTCAGACGAGCAACGGAAAGGCGCGTGCCGGGCTGCCTTTTGCAGACCTCGCACGGGCCGACGAGCCGAGCCGCGAGCTTCACGATCTGTGATGACCCTGTCAGGCCTCTTGGCCCGGATCCGCGAGCTCGACATCGTACTCGAGCGCAACGGTGACCTTCTAAGGGTTGACGCGCCGCCGGGAGCCGTTACGGAAGCACTGCGTGCGGAACTAATTGTCCACAAGGCTGAGATCCTGACTCTCATCGACGCCGGCGAAGAGCCTTCACTCGACGTCCTCCATCCGTACTTTGTCGACATCGCGCTGCTCTGGCGCGACCGCGCCCTCAAGAAGCGAGATCGCACACTCGACCTCCCGGGGCTATCAGCGTGAAAGGCCACGCGTTGAAGCGCGAACGATGCGAACCACTCACCGGTGGGCTCATAGGGGTATATACCCCTATCTCCGGCGTTTACAGGCAGGCTGTAGATCGACAGCATGACTAGCTGCGTCGTGTGCGGCGATCCCATTTCGCAGATCCGCGAGGATCACGCGCATGCATGCAAGCGACAACCGCTGTACTGCAGTGCCCATTGCCGCAATCTTGCGCGCACCTCTCGCTACTGGTCGCGAAAGTTGAAGACCGAGGCAAGCGAGAACGGTTCACACGTGAACGGACAGCGCAAGGAAGTCACCAATGCCGATCCCGTGGTCTGAGATTCCGACCAAGAAGAACAGCTCGAGATTAGACCCAAGCGTTATCGCACACATCCGTGCCTCTCTCGCCCGCCAGTCGCAGACGCCGGCCGCAGCCTCTGAATCCCCGCCCGGACCCGTCATCGACCTGAGCAAGGCAAAAGCCGAGGGAAGTACGGGCGCCCCTGGGCCGATCATCGACTCTTCGATTTCATCGGACGTGCTCGGCTACATGCGCCAGCACTTGGGTGACATGGCAGGCGACACAGGCCGCGCCTTCACAAAGTTCGCGGATCTCCTAGCCAGACCGTCCGAAGCAAACCTCGCTCGTCATCGCGAGAGCTCTGGTTCCGCCGACTTGGCCGGTCAGCATCGTGGCTTTTGGCGGACGCTCGTGCATGGTGAGTCTCCCGGACAATATCAGTCGGACACGCAGCTTGCGTATAACCAGATCGCCAAGCTCTTTGGACAGGATCCGAGCAAGGAGAAGTCCTGGCAGCGCGACTGGGTAGACCCGATGCTCGTGCAAACGCTCTATGATCCCACCGTCGTCCTGGGTCGAGCCGGAGCCGGAGAAAGACTTTTCGGCACTGCCGAGCGTTACGGGTTACCGGCGGTCGTCAAGAGCTCGAACAAACTCGCGCGACTAGCCGCTGGCATGGCGAGCAAAGTAAGCCCGCAACTCGGCCAAGGCGTCGAGTCCGGGGCCCGCATCTTCGGCAACCTCGCCGCCGCGCCGTTTGAGTTCTTCGGCGTGCATGGCCCGACGAAGCTGCGCCTTGCCTCTCGACCTGGAGCACAAGGATGGAACTGGCTCGAGGACTACCAGCACGCGGCGCTTGGCGCAAAGAGCGCAGCCAACCGCGGAGCGCAGATCGCCAACCTCATGCATCGAGCCTATGACGACGCGGTCGAGGGTCTAAGCGATCGTCAGTATCTTACGATCGTCCGGGCGATCAACGGCGGCAAGGTGAACCTGTTACCGAGGGCGCTTCGAGGCCGAGCCCAAGCGATCGAGCAAATCTTCGACACAATGCCCGGCGTCGCCGGGACCCGCCGCTCGCAAGCGATGCTCGCGCAAAGCGGCTTCGTACTGCCAGACTGGGCCGAAGAGTTCAAGCCATCAAGAGCGCTCGGTACGCGCAAAGAGACACAGTTCCGCGAGGCCTATCACCCGGTGCCGCACTCCGAAGAAGCCGGTCTGGCATCACCGGGCAAGTTCCGCAAGCGCTATCAGATCCAAAATCCCTTGACGTATCGCAACCCCCAACTGTTGCGCCGCTCAGGCCAAGCACAGATCGTCTCGCATCCGGACCTCTACAAAGAGGCCGCGCACAAAGCGATCGAACGGTTTGGTCGAGAGTACGGCGCCGCTGTTGGCCGGCGCAATCTCAAGACGGCGTTCGGCGCGCGACGATGGGCGGATATTCCCGCGGCGATTCGAGGCACGACCGGATCGGGCGAAGGTGGCATGTTCGCATCCAAGCTCGCCCTGCCAGCCGACAAGCCTTCTCGTTTTGCCGACGTAGCGCAGAGTCTCTCGAAGTACCAGGACTGGTACAAAGCGCCGTGGTTCTACAGCGAGTTCCCGCACCAAGCGAACATCTCAAGCCTACTCGCGAGCAGAGATCCAAAGCTCGTGCCGGCAGCGCTCAAGCTCTACGGCCGCCTGCTCGGCATGGCGCCAGCTCAACGCGAGCGCGAACTCGCTGACGTACTCGGGGCGGGAGCGACGTCGCTGCGCAGCGTCGAGCGCCAGACGCCAGAAATAGAAGTGGCCATGCGCTCGGGGAATAAGACGGCGCGCAATGTCGGCAAGTGGTATGCCGGCGTTTCACATCGCTTGTGGACCTTCGACGACGCGGCCAAGGCCTTGCTTTACCGCAAGCTCATCAGACAGGGCATGAAGCCGCACGAAGCGGCCTATGAGGTCAACGCGAGCCTCGTCGACTACTCGACGCTCTCACCTGCAGCCCAGACAGCGCGGTCGTTCCTTGTACCGTTTGCGAGCTGGCAATCAAAGTTCCGCCCTGCGCTTGCGCGCAATGTCTTGCAGCACCCGGAAAGCGCCGCCTTTCTCTCTCGCGTATCGCCCGCGCTCACCGGCGGCGAACAGTCCGCGGCCGGCAAGAAGTATCGGTCGTACGGCCCACTCGCCACGCTGGCGCGAGAGCTATCACTTCCCGGGGGAGGCTATTCCGCAGCGCGATCGGCAATGGGTCCACTTGCGCGCACGGCTGCGAGCCTAACGCACCTGCGTCCTGAGAGCTACCGCGGCAAGAACTATTTCACATACGGACAGAGCCCGCTGCTGTACGGGGCGGAAAACATTCCGCCCGGAGTTGGCCCCGCACTCAGCCTCTTCGGCGTCGGTCCTTTTTCCAAGTACAACGCCAAGCAAAGCGCGGGGCAGTGGCTGAAGCACCTCCCCGCCGACGTGCTCAAGAATCTGCTTGAGTCGTGGACGCGCACGTATCAAGTGGGCAACTAAGGTCGACTGTCATTTCTTCGCTTCGTTCTCGTACCAGCGATATTGCTTAGCAGCTCGCTCGAGCGCCGACCGAATCGCCGGCAGCGGATCACCCAGCGGATCTCTTTGCACGGCAACCGCGATCTGGAGTCCGAGGCCGACACCAACGTCGAAGCCTGCGCTCTGCCCGCTAAGGCGTATACGATCATCGTCTGCAAACATGAGGGCCCAGGCGTTGTTGCCGACGCCTAATTCGGGATCGACATCGTCTTTGAGTTTCCTAAGCCAGTAGCAACCTTGACATTCAATGGGCGACTGTGAGAAAAGCTCCGCGTACTCTGCTTGTGATTGATCCCAATTCCTGAGCGCTTGTTCCATGGTGGAGCTCCTTTGTTGACGCCTAGCAGGCGCGAGCGAACGCGCATCCCGACGGTTTCGACGCTGGCGTCTGAAGATGCCTATCAAGGCGACGCGTGCGATAGGTCGGGGAAACCTGTCGCAGCTTGATGGTGATTGAGTTGTCCAAGTGTCTTGCTAATGCGCAAACAATTTGGGCTCATCGCATTGAATGCTCGACGCCAAAAGAAATTTTTCTTGTTGCTAATGGACGCCGCGTGTCTGTGCGCTGGAGATGCGCGGCGGACATCGAAGGACACATCAAGACCGCGGAACACCCAAAGGAGCGACCGATGAGAAGAGTCTTCCTTGTCGTCGTTATAACGATATGTCTTTTGACTCCATATGCCGCACGCGCGGATTCTACTCAACTGGACGGGCTGTGGTGGCACGGACTTTCCTACGATCGCCGGCTACTCGCCATTCATGCCATGATAGAGGCTTACACAGACGGATACATCATGGCGTGGGTCGGCGACCACCCGTCAAACATCCCGAAGACGGGGCCGGTTCCGAGCCCAACGCCGCTGCGCTACGCGCCGAAAGATTGGCCCGCGTTCAGCAAGCCGTGGTCGGTCTACGTCGCGCAAATCGATAGTTTCTATGCGACGTATCCGAACGCGAACGACGTTGAGGTGGAGCAACTACTGGGCTGCTTGCAGGACAACGCGATCGTCACATGTGACAAGCTTGGAACGTTAGCACCCACGCCAAGATAGAGCGGTAGCGCCCTCTGGGCGAACCATCTGGCCAGGCGGCCAGAATGTCCCGAGACAATGGACGAATGGTTGAACGGCTGTGGTATACTGGTGTTGGCGGACAAGCGCGGGGCAATCGTAGGCTGGCTTCACGGCCAGCAGGCTTGCAAAAGCTGGGATCCTACGACCCGGGGTTCGCTTTTTATTTTGCCGCTAAGCCCGACAGCCATCGTTCAGCGACGCCGCAATTGCTCAACGGGCCAACGTAGGCTTTCAAGCCAATTCCCCAGATTTTTCCATCCTTCGTGCAGAGCTTATCAATTAGTGGCTCAAAAAGCCGAGGAAAGACTCTTCCGAAACGGTTTGGCTCAATGGCATTGCCGAATGCACCTATGCATATGTCGGCTAACTGCAGGTACCGAAGCTTGGCTGCGGCAAGCGCTTTGAATGGGCCAGGGTTTATGAGCGACGTCTTAAGTGCGTACCTGATGTAATTTGCAAGATAACCGTAGCTCATTTTTGCCCTAGACGAGAAGACCGGATACAAATAGAAACCACCACTCAAAGCCTGCATGTTGGCGCGCTCCAACACAAGTCGCGTAATATAGTTGTAAAGTCTAGGCGGATGAAGTGCGTTGCGCATACCGGCCTTACACGCGAACGAAATTATGAGTTTGAAATCTATGTCAACAATGCGTGATATAACGTAGTCCTTTTTCTCGTGATCCAACTTCCTCCAGTGTATTTCTGTGTTGAGGGGATCCTTGAAAAGCTGAGACGCGATTTCATGCATAATCTTTAGGGCCGCAGTGCGTTTGGTATCCTCGATTAAGACTCCGCCGATTATAAAATATGGCGATGGCCCCGAACGGTTGGATGGGCGATCACGATAGAGCAATGCGTTTGTATGAGGGCTCGGCATACCTTCGTCGCCGGCTTCATCGATGTAGATATAGAAGGCCTTAGCCGGAGCTGGTATAGAGGCACTCATCAATTATCGCCTCGATTCGCTCCGCGCTGGAAGCTCAAAAAAATTTTCCGAGAAATTTGCAGCCCTTACTACTACCTCGGGCGCGCCCTCCGGGGGGCTCGCCCATTCCCCACCCCATTTGTCCCTGCGCCAGTATTGGTTGACCTGGGAGATCCATTGTTTCATCGCGTGTTGGCGTGAGTTGCTAATGTCTCTGCTAATATCTCGTTCGTTTCGTCGCAACTGAGCGTAACAACGACAGCGATGGACGCCTAAGGGCGGTGCGCACTGGTCGGGGGAAGCTTTGCTAGGAGAGCAAGTGCTGTGTGTCAGCGGGCCTTGCGCCCGCTTACTGAGACCGACAAAGCTTTTCCTGGTCCGCCTTTGCAACTTCGAGGCCTCGACGTAGCCCGTAAAGGAACACTTTGCTGACTCCGGTGGCTTCAGCTATTGAGCCGATCGTATAGCCCTGAAGGATCAGGTCAGCGAGCTTTTGATTGTCGTCGGGCGACAGCTTGAAGCAGCGGTGATCTTTCTTGCTGAGTTTGCTCTCGTCGATTTCCATTGCCTCATACTTATCGGGTACATAGAACCGCACCCTGCAGACCGGCCGAGGCGATGTCCTATGGGAGCTCTTTACGTGGAGGAAGCTCCGCCGTCAAATCAAGCGGGCTTTGTTGCGATTGAAGGAGCACGGTTCGCCCGACGATATCGCTGACATAACAGCGGACGAATGGATCGATAGGCGGGTTTAGTTGCGCGATGGCGGGCACGGTATCGCGAGCGAACTCTACCCATTCGCTTAGAAACATAATCATCCACGTTGGCACCGGGCGATACTTCCGAGCCGCATTGCGGTGCTTGTTGAGAATTGCGATCGCGGTCCCGGCTGTGTCCGATGTGTCAACGGCCTCAGCGCCGCCACGTATCCCAATGTGTGGGAACGCGGAAGGCCGACACCCAAAGTGCGCGCCTCTTTTGTGAAGCAACGGGTACGCGGGTGGAAAAGCCGCGAAGTCTGGATCGTCGTCATCGGCGATCTGGAAGTGAGCTCGACTTCTAATGAACCGCTGCAACTCGGCATCAATCGACTTGCGTTCGCTCTTTGTGATGCGAGGCGCCGTGAGATCGCTGGCAAGGTCCACCCATAAGCTAACCGCCCCCAGCGCCGCGCTGAACGAAGGGTCGGCATCTCGCCGATCAAGTAGGGCAACCTCGAGGTTGGAGATCTCCATTTCGCGCGCCTTAATGATCTGGCCGATGCCCTCAGCAACCTCGAGCCCCGTGTGCTCGGGTAAGAAAGCGTCAAGGTCAGGACTTTCGAGCTTGGCGCCCTCGGCGCTCCTTGAGATAAGTGGCACGCGCTGATAACCAAGCCGGGCGAGCGTATATGCCGCCGATTGGATCTCTGCGCGTCGGTCGCTCAGCCGCGGATCGTTGCGCGAGCCGCTCACGCTGTCGAACGGTATGGCGCCGAGACGTTCACCGTCCACTGTGAATTCCGCAATCCTACGGTAGATTCGCTCGTCGTTGCCAGCGCCGTATATGCCGCGGGCCAGAAAGTCATCGATCGTCATCAAGATTTACTCGGCCAAGACAGCCGCCGGCAACCCGCGTCTGCATTTTGGTGACCATTTTGGTGACCAAGCAGAACCTATCGAGCGCGACAGGCACAAACTTAGCCCTATAAAACCTAGTGTGTCAGACGATATCCGCCGACCTTTACGCCCTTACAAGGAGCGGGTCACGGGTTCGAGCCCTGCTTCGCCCACCGCCAAAAAGTTTGACGCCGCAAGTTATTGCGGCGTCATCCTTCCCGAAGCTACTGAGGAATGGCCCTACGGCTGGAACGCCAAGCCTATCGGCGTAACCAGCCCAGTATTGCTTCCGCTGACTGTTCGTAGGGGTGCCTGATTGCCGCTCGCGCCTTTGGCGTAGACGGTGATCGTGTTGGCGCCAGAGTTCGCAACGTAGAGTTTGCCCGTCGCGTCAAAGGCAACCGTGGTGGGTCCTTGGAGTTGGGTGCTAGGTCCCCCGAGCGTACGCACCGGTGCCACGTTACCACTCGCGCCAGGGGAATACACGGTGATGGTGTTCAGCGCTGCGTTGCACACGTAGATGAAGCCAGACCCGTCTATGACGACGCACTCCGGGTCTGAGATGCCGGTGTTCGACCCTCCCAAAACCGAGCTCGGCGCCACGTTTCCAGAACTTCCACCAGCGAAAGTCAAAATAGACGCCGTGCCGGAGTTGGAGACAAGCAGATTGCCTGAGGAGTCGAATGTAAGCGCGGTGGGTCCAAAGAGGGTGGTGTTGGATCCTTCGATCGTGACGATCGGCGCAACGTTACCCGAAGCGCCCGGCGCGAAAGCCAGGATTGCCTGCGCACCGGTAGAGTTAAAACAGGCGCCGCAATTTGCTGCGTACAGTGTGCCTGACTTGTCAAAGTCCAATCCGTCGACGCCTGTGAGCCCGGTGTTCGAGCCCGTGATAGTGCGTGCCGGGGAGGCGTTTCCGTTCGCACTCGGGCCGTAGATGGTAATCGAATGCGCCTCGGACGCGCCGGGAGCGTTCGCAACGTACAGATTTCCTGAACTGTCCGTGATAATTCTTCGGGGGAAGCCGAGACCTGTGTTCGAGCCGGCAATCGATCGAGACGGCGTCACGTTTCCGCTCGCGCTCAACGGGTATGCGGTCAGCGCGTTCGAGTTTGCGTCGGTGACGAAGTACAGCATCGTTGGGCTCGGCCTGGGAGACGGCGACGGCGAGGGAGACGGCGAGGGAGACGGCGCGGGGGATGGGCTTCCCCCGGTGCACGTGTAGGGCATGGCGTAGTAGGTGACGTTCGCAGTCATCTCGATGGACGTGCTGCTTGGCGAAAAGGTCACTTTATTGCCCGTCAGCGTCAAGTCGCCCACATGCTTCCAGCCCGCTGCCGGATCGTAGTAGCCCATTTTCACCGGCAAGCTGGTATACGTGTAACCTTTCGGCAGCGTCAGGGCGAAGCCGGGGATGCCTTGCAAGTTCACGGTTTTCGACGACGTCAGCGTGAAGAAAAGAAACGGTTGCGCGACGTGCATGTCGGGGTTGAGCGGGGGCATGTTCGCGGGAGCGGAGCTGGAGATTTCCAGGTTCAAACTCGTCCCGGCCGGCGCGTTGTTCGCGGTGAGCGTGATGCTTTCGGCAAAACGCGCGACAGCGGGTAATGCCACGGCAGATCCGGCGGAGCTAAACGGGACCGCCGCCTTCGCAAAAGTAGCAGGGCCAGAGGGTGCAGGCCCGCTGCCTGTATTTGAGACGCTTCCGCCGGTACAAGCGCCAAGCGCCAGAATCCCAAAAACTATAGCTGCAGCTGCTTCGAGCTTCAGCGCGTTTTTTCGGAGAAACAACATGAACAGCTCCTCATCATAATAGCTGGAGGTAAAGCGGGTCGCCCGGTTTGTAAACCGGGCACCCTCGTATCACACCATATAAAGCGTCTCGCGGAAAGCCCTAAACTGGTTTTGAATCGAAAGGCCCAAAGAACGCTCGGGTTTTATGCACAGACACTAGCTATTCGCCGCTAGCTTGGCTGTTTCAACCCTGGGTCGGGGTCGCTATTCGGGCGCCTAGTTGACGACCAATGAAATACTTGCCGTGTGGGTCACGCCGTAGCAGCATCCGCCGGAAACGTCCTTCGCAGTTATGGTGATCGTATAAGTCGTTTTCAGCGTTGCGCCGCTTGTCGAGAAGGTGACGGCTACGCCCGCTTTGGCGTTTGCTCCGAGCGGGATGTCATAGCGCGTTTGGTGCGGTCTGGGTCCGCTTCCATTGTCTGCGGGAGATATGCTCGTGGTGCCGACGTTAATGCTCCCTGCAAGGCCGCATTCGCTTGTCAATCCTATCTGGTAAACTTTGGAGGACCCAGCTTGGATCGTCGCGCTCGATGGGTCCACCGCAAGAACGAAATCGGGCTTGCATTGCGCGATGCTTTGTTGGAGAGGCGCGCGCGCCGTTACCACGCCCATCTGGCCGCTCGAAGCACAAGCAGCAAAAGCCATAAACGATGTTGATACGAGGGCGACATAGAGCGATCTGCGGAAAATTGGCACTATGGTATCCTCCGAAAGACGGTAACGCACACTCGACGCTATACTTGAATGCTGAAGAACCTGTGAAAACACGAATTCGCTGTCCGCGTCGCGCAGTGAATGTTAAGCGTGTCGTAAGCACCCGCCCCGGGCCACGGCGTCGAGTCCCCAGGATCGGAAATGGAAACGTCACCGTAACCGCATGTTTTCTTCTGGTGGAACCCCGCGCCCGCAACAAGCTCGCGTGAGTTCAAGGAGAGGGTCAGGCGCTTGCGAGGTTAACCATCGTTCCTGAGCGCTTTCGGGGCACGGTTTCGAGCCGTGGCGGGGTGGACGTTTTTTGGACACCGGCAGCGGTGCGATTGGCTCTCAGATGCTGATTTGAGGTGACAGTCCATGTCGAGCCTTTATCGCCTGACGATCATTGCGTGTGTGTGTGTCGCTGCGTTCGTACCAAGCGCCGTTTACTCCATCGGCTTGCCACCGCTGCCGGTTCCGCCCGTACCGCAAGTGCCCAAGCTTCCGAGTCTGCCTATTCCTGATGTGACGCAGTTGCTAAACGGCGAGGCGATAACGACCAGCCTCTCGGACGCAGTGACGGGGATACCGTTCTTGAATGACTACAGGCCCGGACTTGCCAGAGATCTGAGCTCAATGCCGCAGAACTCGAGAGGCGAATTCGACCTCGTATCAGGCTCCTATTGGTACAATGGACGTTCGTATTGCTTGCACGCGGGAAAGCACGCACCCACGTCGGGCAGTTCGTACCTCTATGCGCCTCTCAAGGGTCCCAGGGCGCCGATTATCGAGGACATTCTGCGCAACTCGGCTTCGCATCTCGAGATCACACAGCCGACAGTCCAACAGATCATATGGGCCATTCTCGCCCGGGCCAGAGTCAGTGACATGCAGCCTGACTTGCAAGCCGCAGCGGCTAAGCTTCTCAGTCCCGCCGAATTATTGGAGCTGAACACGAACGCGGTGGCATTCGTCCCCGCAGATAAGTTCAACGCCGTGCTTTCCAAGGTGCCCGATCCACTGAAGCCGGTCCTTGACGCAGAAAATTCCTTGCGCGGCATGTTGACCTCGAACGCGACCTACCAAGACATGGAGCGAGTCGCCGTTCTGCCGAGCCTTCCGGAGCCCGGCAGTCAAACACAGGCTCTTGCTCAGGTACGCTGGTCGTACGATCCGCACGGTTTCTTCCTGTGGTTCATCCCGTACGGCTACTCGTGGACGACGACATACCTCGACGTCCCAGGCGCGGTCACGGATCGGACGGACCAACTGGGGCGCGTCACAACATTGCAAGATACCAAGGGCGATAGTTTGGCCGTCACGTACGCCGGCCCGGGCTTAGCGGTAGACGGCGATTCACAGACGCAATTTTATCATATCGCCTCCCTACGATTTATCTGGCAAGACGGCGACGTTCACAAACCAACGCACCACGACGAAACATGGTCAGCAGACCAGCTCGTCATGGTTGGCGTGCCAAATGGTAACGGCAAGATCTCTGCAGCCGGGGCACAAGCCCAGTACGACGCGGCAAGCGGATTGCGCAGCCAGTTCTCCGGCCTGCTGCGACAGATCCACGGTCAGGACAACGCGCTTTCGGAACTGATGGCCTTGGCTGAGTTTCGAAGTGCGCTCAAGGCCGTTGCAACGGCTAAGTCCAGCCGTACGGAAGCAGGGCAGCTGGCCACGACTTTCCCGGTCAATGCGTGGGAATCGGCGCTGGCGCGTTCCACCGGTGGCAGGGTGGCTGCCGACGTCCGCGCGGGCGTGGATGCGCCATTTAACCCCTCGAACAACACCGGGGTTCCACAGAATAGTGGCGCTCAGCGTTTGGCGCAATCACCGAACCCCGCTGGCGGAGGCTCGCGCCAAGGTTCGGGTTCGAATGGAGGCGCAGCCGGCCAAGGCGGCAAGCCCGGGGGCAAAGGCAAGCCCCCAGGCAACGGCAAGCCCCCTGGTCCCCAGAATCAGCCACCCGGCCAAGGTTCACCCCCGGGTCCAGGCTCGCCCCAGGGGTCGGGGAGTCCTTGGCAGCAGCTCATTCAACAAGGGCTTCAGGGAGCGGGTTGGCCCACTTCAGGTCCCAACGGGATCAACTATAGCGTGGTGACCGCGGGGAATAACGCCGCCGATTTAACGTGGGAGTACAACGGATCAACTTACCAGATCGATGGCCATACATATCCAATATACGGGCCGAACGGATTCGTAGAAGGCTGGGCGACGACCGTAGGCCTTAACCAGGGATCCAATCTGACCGGCGATGGCCACGGAGTTGGAGGCAATCCTGCTTCGTCAATAACCGATGCGCTGCAACAGTTGAGGGGTTGCTGTCCTGCGCCTTAGGCGGCGATTGAAATCGCTGGAACGTGCAACCGTAAGGAGAGATATCATGCGAGTGCACTCATTTCAACTATTTATCTTGCTAGGACTCGCCACGTGTTGTATTTATTTGACGCGCTCGGTCGGGCTGGCCGATGCCAATAGTCGCGAAGGCTGCATGAATCAGTGGTTGTTCAATGGGGTATGGCGCGTCAAAGTGACCGACGTCGAGCCGGTCATGAACGGCAGCCAACAACAGGGCTGGCAAGTCACCGAGGTTTGGCGCAATGGGACTTCCCGCGAACTGAGTCCAGCAGATTCAGTCCTCAAAGACCAGACGTTGGAGCTTGGGAGCGGCTCTATCGCGGCGAGCCAAACCACCGGCGGCACCCTCTCGCTGCAAACCGTTACGAATAACAATATGGCGCCGTCCGGCCAGCTCACCTACAAGCAAGTCTTCCTGGCAAGCAACCTCAATGCGGATCCATCCAACAAACCAAAAGGCCTGCAGATCACCTTCAACGGCACTCAGCTGGCGCAAGAAACGTCGAAGCCCCAGTTCACGTCATCAAAGTACAATTTCCACTTCAATCTTGGTTGCACGGCGACCGGAGCGGCAGCGAACGCCGAGGGCGGCTCCAGCCAAGTTGCGGCGAACGAAGGTTGCTTGAATCAATGGATGTCCAACAGCATGTGGAGGATGCGGGTGACTGCATTTACGCCATATCCGCCAGACGCACAACCGCAAGACCAGACTGGATGGAACATCACGCAGACCTGGGTTAACACGACGTCTCGCAAGGTGCAGCCCGGCAACTTGTACGGTGGACCAACCGTGCCAGGAAACGTCATGGACGAGTTTATCGCGACCCAGAGCGGAAACAACGTTTCATCCGCGAGCGTGGCGGGCGGACTAAGCATGAGTTTCCGGCTCCATGTCTTCCAACCACAGGAATCATACACGCTCACCCAGCTCTTTTTAGGTGGCGGATTGAATGGTAACGACAAGCCGGTGCGCGTGCTTGTCCTTTTCGACACGGCGACGCAAAACAAGATTCCGAACGTGCCGCACTATCATTTGCCCGCGAACTTCAGAATCGATCTGACCTGCACAAAATGAGGAAGACTCTGATCCTTCGCGTCAAAATCGAGCAGAATCGAGAGAGAGAAATTTGTCTTGAATCACCAAGCGCGGCTTGTTTTTGGGATATACCCCGTCGGGATGTTTCGCTTGCCATTGACGCGCTAGAACGACGAGGTATTCAAAGTTCTCCCAAATGCCGGGACCCTGGTCCCGCCGGGAAATTGCCACGACGTCCTCCACGATCTCCCACGCCCTGAGGAGACGATACGAATAGACGTCCAGGAACGTGTCAGCCGGGATCAACCCGTGCTTCACGAGACTTCCAACCCAATCGTACGAATTACCGAGATTGAGCCACGGATTATCCGTGCGATCCATCGTTCCGTGTTGAACGTCGAGTCGATATTGCTGGTCCAATAGCTTCGTCTTGAGCATCTCACGGGCCGCATCGACCCAAGCATTGAAATTGGAGTCTTCAACACGTGCAAGGACCGTCAGCAGTCCGGTGAGTTGATTCTGCGCCCGCAGGTGGCGCAGTTGAATCACTGCCGCTATCGCGGTGGCGGCGATTACGAGAAAGGTTCCAACTGCTGCAGCGGTGCTTAAGGTCTCCTGTGACATGCATAACCTCCCGGGAGGACGCAAACGACGAATTGGGTCACTACGCAAATCGTTGCTTGCCGTCCCCAACGCAACCTCTCTCGGGGAAAAAGCGGAATGATTGTTTGCTATTGCCATAAAGATAGGGTACAATAAGCGTAGTTTCGGTCTGTGGTTTGGCCTTATAACCCACCACGGCGGTCAACAATAGGTAGTCTCTCATCTCCTCTTCGCGGTCGTCGTAGTCCCATTCCTGAAACGCTTCAAACGACAGCGAGTGTCGCCATGCGACACGAGCGAGGAGAAAACATGATATCCACTGATAGAACCCTGACGTGCCGCGACTGCAGCAGACAGTTCACGTTCACGGCTTCGGAACAAGACTTCTACGCCCAAAAAGGCTTCACGCAAGATCCGGGGCGCTGCCCCGAATGCCGTGAAGCACGCAAGGCCCAACGCAATGCGGGTGGTGGGGGAAACTACGGTTCGAGCGATCGCCCGAAACGCGAGATGTTCACCGCGACGTGCAGCGAATGCGGCGGCGTGGCCGAGCTTCCGTTCAATCCAAGCGGCGACCGGCCGGTGTACTGCCGCGATTGCTTCGCAAGAAAACGGGCATAAAAACCAACCCCGACCAAATGCCGGATGTCGTCATGACATCCGGTTTTGTTTTTGAGTCGAAGCAACGTCGCTAGTCACATGCGGCCTGCGCGCGTACGTTGTCGATAACCGGACCGAAATATCCGTTCTCGGTGTCGAGGCTCGTGAAAGCAAGCGTCGTTGATGCGGCCTTCGCGACGAAGCTCCACGTCTTGGGCTGCCAGCCCATGCGTCCGTAGGGTTTGTCCTTCAGATCGTACTGGAAGTCTGCGGTCTGCGATGCGGCCGAGATCTGCATCCGCTTGACGGCCGGTGCACCGTAGCCATTTGCCGCCAAATCGAAAGACACGACATACGTCTTGCCCGCGGTCGTGTCGAACGTCTGGCTGATGGCGCCGAAGCTCACGCCATCGAGATCGATGCTGTTGTGACCATCCGATGCTGGCCAGAGTCCTCCCACGAGGTCGACCGAACCCTTGGTCACCGCCCACGCTCCCAACGTCGTGGAACCTGCAGGTAGGTCGAGGTAGGAACCTGGGTAGGGTCCGTCTTCAAAACTTGGATTGACGAGCAGATTCTTGCCGCAAGCAGACGGTGCGGGACTCCCAAGGGCGGGTTTGATCTGGACTACGGTGGCGAGCACAACAGCAACGAAGCAGATGACGAAACCGATCAGCGATTTGCGCATGGCGTCCCCCCGCCCAGCTGTACGCGCTTAGATATGGATGTCCTTGCCCGTGGCGCCGCGAACGCCCCAAACGACCTGATTTACTTGAGCGGTGTCGGGTATAAGAACATCAAGCCCGGCATCCTGCGTAATGTAAGAAAGGCAGTGCTTTGCCGGGCACATCTATTAGAGCCCTGTCGGGCATGCACGTATGCGCCGTCGCGTTCGTGCTCGCTTGGGCTCTTTACGCTTCAGCCGCGCTCGGAGCGGAAAAGGCCGTTTCCGCGGCAAGCCCGAGCGTTCGATCCGCGATCGTCGCGGTGGTCGAAAGAGATCGCAAGCTGTATGGCGGCCGCATGCCTCTTCCCGCAGTTCTGATCGGCGTTTGGCAAGACGGCGGTGCGAGTTTTGTGCGACCCTTCGGCTATTCCGATTTAGCCACGAAGCGCGCCTTGACGACGCTCGATCATTTCCGCATCGGCAGCAATACGAAGACGTTCGTGGTGAGCGTCATTTTGCAATTGGTCCAGGAGAAGAAGCTCAGCCTCGAAGACCCGATCAGCCGCTTCCAGCTCGGCATTCCCATACCCAATGCCGACAAAATCACCGTGCGCGAGCTGTGCAACATGCGTAGCGGTCTCTTCGAGGCCTACAATACGCCGCAATTCGCGAAACTGAACATGAAGGTGCCCAAGAATTTTCAACCGCGCATGCTCGTCGCTTGGGCGGCCCAGCAGAGACCGTATTTTTCGCCAGGCGCAGGCTACCACTACAGCAACACCAATTATATTGTGCTCGGTCTCATCATCGAGAAGGTCACGAATGACAGCGTCGGAGATCAGATCCGCAAGCGGTTCCTAGGACCGCTGCGACTGACGCAGACGAGCTATCCGCAAACGCAAGCCATGCCGGAGCCGTGGGCGCATGGTTATGGGCTCGATCCGCAGCGCAACTGGGAGGACGTCAGCAATACGATTCCCGTCCAGTTCATGGGAGCGGCCGGCGAGATGATTTCGGACATGACGGACATCAAGCGCTGGATCAAGCTGTATGCGACCGGTAAAGCCGGCGGCCCTGCGGGGTATCGACCGCAGACGGAGTGCATTCCCTTTCTCGGCAACACCTCATTCGGTCTCGGCATCAACTGCAGCGCCGGATGGTACGGCTACACCGGCGCGCTTCCCGGTTACAACACAGCGGATTATTACTTCCCCGCGCGCGGCATCACCATCGTCGCGTGGATCACGTACCAGGCCGAAAAACCCCCCGAGGGCGTTGCAAGCGTCATCTTCCGCGACATCGCGCGCATCATGACGCCGGACAGAGTTCCCATGGTGTATACGAGCGAGCAATTGCGCCGTTCGGGCCTCTGATCGCACAACCAAGCGTCACCGCGCTGTTTGAGAGGGTCAAGGGTGGGAATGCTATGACCTATTGACCCCATGAGGGTCCTTGCCAACAGAAAGCGGATAGCATGAAAGAAACACTTTATGCGGCGTTTGCGGATTACCGGAATGCGCAGAAGGCTTCGGGAGCGCTGCTCGATCAGGGCGCGCGATCCGAAGACTTAAGCGTTGTCGCAACCACCGAGGCATATGAAGGCCGCACGCGAGACCCAGACCAAGTCGAGCGCGGCGCAAAGGGCGGAGTCACGACGACGACCGGAGCCGACGCGGCCAAAGGCGCTGCGAAGGGCGCCGGAATCGGCGTGGCCGTCGGCGCCGCTGCCGTCGTCGCATCGCTCTTCATCCCCGGCCTGGGACTCGTCACGGGCGCCGGGGCTCTGGCCACTGCGCTTGGCGCTCTTGCCGGGACCACCGCTGCTGGCGCTGCCGTAGGAGCCATCGGGGGTTATCTGAAGGATCAAGGCGTTCCCGAGCAGGTCGCGACCCGTTACGAGGATGCAATCAAACACGGCGGCGCATTGCTCGCAGTGTCGCTCCCGTCCGGTGATATGGACCGCGTGACGGCAGAACAGATACTGATGAAGTACAACGCGACCGATCTGAACAGTTACGGCGTGCAGCCGCTGAACTAAGCGGTTTGCGCATCGTCCAATCAGGCGGAGCACTCCGCCTGATTTTTTTGTGCGATCGCTCGTTGAAAGGTGCGCGGATGCTAAGGGAAAGGCGACCGTCCGCTCGCACACGAACGGGCGATGCCGGAGGACAGCGTCATGCACGGTCCCTCGCATAGCCTCGCGCGCGCCGCTCTGACATTCGTCACCGCAGCGGTCGTGTCGACCCTCGCGGTCTCTGGCGCTCCGGCGAGCGTCGCCGCAAGTTCGAGCACGGGCTCCGCAACCGGCGTGCGCGCGGACATCCGGGCGATTTTCGACAAGCCTCTTTACAAGCACTCGACGTGGGGACTGCGCGTGCTCGACGGCAAGAACGTGCTCGTCGATTTCAACTCGCAACGGCAATTCTTCATCGGTTCGGTTCGCAAGGTTTTCAGCGTCGGCCAACTGCTCAACGCGGTCGGCCCCGGTCATACATACGACACGCCGGTGTACCGGGCGGGCACGATCGACCACGGCATCTTGCACGGCAACCTCATCCTGGTCGCGTCTGGTGACCTGACCATGGGAGGCCGCACGAATCCCGATGGCACGGTCGCGGTGAGCGATTGGGACCATAACGAAGCCGACGGCTTAGGCAACGCAGTTTTGACAAAGCCGAATCCGCTCGCGGGTTACGCGCGTCTGGCGCGCGCCGTGCGGGCGGCCGGAGTTAGCCGCATAGCCGGTAACGTGATCATCGACGACCGGCTGTTCCAGCCATTTTGGTTTCGAGGACAATTCGACGTCCGGCCGATCTTCGTCAATGACGATTGCGTGGACCTGACGATCGTCCCCGGCGGCAAGTCCGGATCGCTTGCGAACGTCACGTCGCGCCCGCTCTCCACGGCCCTCAAAATCATAAATCAGCTAAGGGTCAGCGGGCCAAAGACCAAAGAGACGCTCAAGATCGATCCCATCCTTCCCGCGTGCATCGGCAAGCCCGGCTGCGCGTCAACCATCGCCGGAGTCTTGCCGAACGACTTCCAACCGCCCCTGACCGGCCAGCCTGCGCTGGTGCAAACCGTTCGCATCGTGCAACCCTCGAACTACGCGCGGACGGTGTTCATCGAAGCGTTGAGAGCCGCGGGGGTCACGGTCGACGCACCGGCGGTGCAGGAGAACCCGGTCAGCCTGCTTCCCCCGAAAGACTCGTACAGCGCCGCAGACAGAATCGCCCAGCTCGTCGGGTTGCCATATCGCGAAGATGCCAAATTCGTGTTGAAGATCAGCTATAATATCGGAGCAGACACGAGCTTGATGCTGCTGGGAGTCACGGAAAACGCCAACACGTTCGATGGCGCGCTCGCGTTCGAACGGCGAAATCTTCTCGCGCACTACGGCATCGCGAGCAGCAGCTACCGGTTCTTCGACGGCAGCGGTGGCGGCGATACGACGGCGACGAACGCCGCGGTCACGCAGATGCTCGAAGAACTTGCGCGAAGTCCAGCGGCGCCCGCATTTGTCAACGCCCTCCCGATCTTGGGCGTCGACGGTTCGCTCGGTTTTGTCAAGGATTTCCAATCCGATCCCAGCCTTGCTGGGGCAACCGGGCAAGTTCGGGCCAAGACGGGGACCTACGTGGGGGCGTCTGCCGCCAACACCATGGAGCTCAAAGGGCAAGCGCTCGGGGGCTACGTCACGACCAAGAGCGGCCGGCATCTGACCTTCCAGCTCGTCGTCAATGACGTTCCGATCAGCAGCATCCCTGATCTCATTCATGTGTTTCAGGATCAAGGCGCTATAGCCGCGATGCTATGGCGCGACTTTTAAGAGGTTCGCCCATGACACGCATCCGCAAAATACTCGCAGCAGCCTCGCTTGCGCTTGCTTTACTGCCCGCTTTGGCCGGGTGCAGCAACACTGGCGGCGCGCATTCGGCAGCCACCTCGAACGCGAATCTGCCCAGTCTGCGGATTGCCATGATCACGCACCAAGCACCGGGCGACACCTTTTGGGACATCATTCGGCGCGGAGCCGAGGCGGCGGCCGCCAAGGACAACGTGCAGCTCATCTACTCCAACGACCAGAACGCGAGCGGCCAAGCGGTGCTCATCCAAAACGCCATCGACCAGCACGTCGACGGCATCGCGGTGACGCTGCCGACGCCGGATGCGCTCGCGGGTGCGATCGCCAAGGCGCAGCGCGCCGGCATTCCGATCGTCGCGTTCAACGCCGGCTTCGACGCCTGGAAACGCCTCGGCATTCCGATGTACATCGGACAGGATGAGATGCTCGCCGGACGTGCGGCTGGGCAGCGTTTGAGCCAAGAAGGCGCACGTCACGTGCTGTGCGTGATTCAATCACAAGGCGAAGTCCAGTTGGAAGCGCGTTGCGCGGGCGTGCAGCAGGGCTTGACGAACGGCCGCACCGAGAAGATTTACGTCAACGGCGCGGATATGCCGTCGGTGCGCTCGACGATCACGGCCAAGTTGCAGCAGGATCCCAGCATCGACTACGTCGTTGCGCTCGGCGCCCCGTTCGCGCTCACCATCGTGGACTGCGTGAAGGCAGCCGGCAGCAAGGCCAAAGTCGCGACCTTCGATACGAACAAGCAACTCGTGAGCGCGATCGAGCAGGGCAGCGTGCGCTGGGCCATCGACCAGCAGCCCTACGTGCAAGGATACGAAGCGATCGACGCGCTGTGGCTATACATCACAAACGGCGACGTGCTCGGCGGCGAACAGCCGATCTTGACCGGACCAGCGTTCCTCGACGCTCGCAACATCGCCCGCGTGGCGAGTTACGCTGCCAAAGGGACGAGGTGACATCGCAGCTCGCCTCTCAGCGAGTCGCGCGCCGGTCCTCTTTGCGCATCTTCTTGATGCGGCCGGAAGTCGGCTCGCTCATCGGCGCTCTCATCGTCGTCGTATTTTTTTCGGTGATGGCGCCCTCGATCCGGCACCCGGGTTCCGTCAGCACCGTGCTGTATCAGAGCTCCACGC
The DNA here is from genome assembly GCA_021325335.1 of Pseudomonadota bacterium. Classification (GTDB taxonomy): domain Bacteria; phylum Vulcanimicrobiota; class Vulcanimicrobiia; order Eremiobacterales; family Eremiobacteraceae; genus JAJPHJ01. Next base: position 31,836 of record JAJPHJ010000067.1, read on the forward strand.
TTGGGATCATGGCGGTCGGCGTAGCCTTGCTCATGATCGGCGGGGAGTTCGATCTCTCGGCAGGGGTTGCCGTGATCACCTCGGCGCTCGCTGCATCGATGTTCGCCTATCAACTCGGCACGAACGTCTGGGTCGGCGTTGGTTTCGCGCTGCTCGTCTCGCTCGCGATCGGCGCCTTCAATGGCTGGTTGCTCGTGCGGACCGGTCTGCCGAGTTTCTTGGTCACGCTCGGCACATTCCTCATGCTGCAAGGCGCCAACCTCGCCGTGACCCGGCTCGTCACCGGGAACGTGGCGACGAATGATATCTCCAACATGGCGGGCTTCAATTCTGCGCGTTCGATCTTCGCGTCCACGTTCAACGTCGGCGGTACCGACGTGAGCGTGAGCATCTTGTGGTGGCTCGCGCTCGTCGCGCTGGGTACCTGGATCCTCTTGCGCACGCGGGTGGGCAATTGGATCTTCGCGGTCGGGGGCAATGCGCGGAGCGCGCGCGCAGTCGGCGTGCCGATCGTCCAGACCAAGGTAGGCTTGTTCATGGCGGTCGGGTTGTGCGCGTGGATCTCAGGCATGCATCAATTGTTTGAGTACAACACCGTGCAATCCGGAGGTGGGGTCGGGTTGGAGCTCGAGTATATCGTCGCGGCGGTCGTCGGAGGCTGCCTGCTCACCGGCGGGTACGGATCGGTGATCGGCGCTGCCATCGGCGCTCTCATCTTCGGCGTCGTCAGCCAAGGGGTGGTCTACGCGGATTGGAATCCCGATTGGTTCAAGTTCTTCCTCGGAGCCATGCTCTTGCTCGCCACCCTCGTGAACATGCTCGTCCGCCATCAGGTCAATAGGAAACAGCCAGCATGACGGATGCCAGCGCCGTGCCAGCGGTCGTGCAGCTCTCCAATGTCAGCAAGTACTATGGCAATATTTGCGCGCTCTCCGATATCAATCTCACCGTGCGGCGCGGCGAGGTCACCTGCATCCTGGGCGACAACGGCGCCGGCAAATCAACGCTGATCAAAATCATCTCGGGCATGCATCCCCACGATGCGGGCGTCGTGCGCGTGCACGGCAAGGATATCCACTTCGCCTCGCCCCGCGAGGCGCTCGATTTCGGGATCGCGACCGTCTACCAAGATCTCGCTCTCGTTCCGTTGATGTCGGTCTGGCGCAATTTCTTTCTCGGTTCTGAGATTACCACGGGGATGTGGCCGTTTCGCCGGCTCGATGTCGAGCGGATGCGCCGCGTTGCAGACGAAGAATTGAAAAATTTAGGCATCGATCTGCCCGACATCGACGCGCCCATCGCCCAACTTTCCGGCGGCGAGATGCAAGTGGTGGCGATCGCCCGCGCCATTCATTTCGGCGCTCAGGTGCTGATCCTCGACGAGCCGACCGCGGCTTTAGGCGTGAAACAGTCAGGCGTCGTTTTGAAATATATCGCAGCGGCGCGAGATGCTGGACTTGGCGTCATCTTCATCAGCCACAATCCTCACCACGCATACTTGGTCGGTGATCATTTCGCCGTGCTCAATTTGGGGCGCATGGAGCTCGACGCAAAGCGCGCGGAGCTCTCCATCGAGCAGCTGGTCCGCCATATGGCCGGCGGCGCCGAGCTGCAGGCGCTCGAGCACGAAATGCATCGTTGAAACGGAGCGCGTAAAAAGACGGGACCGTGATGACGGTCCCATCTTTCGCAGTAGAGGTCGCTTGGCTTAGTAGATCGCGGTCGCGTAAAAGGTGCCGTCGAGCCAGTAGCCGTACGCGACGACCATTCGCCCCGCCGCGACCTTACCGGTCTGTTTGGCGTCGAGCGCAGGTTGGTCGTTGATGACCACAGAGCGATTGCTCTGTTGCAGCGTGACCAAGTGACCGCTCACGGATGTGATCGTACCTGTCACCTGGTCGTGTCGCAGATGATCATTATCCGGCGGGCAGTTGCCGTTGGGCACCCAGGTATCGTTGACCCACGTACCGCAGCTCGTGTCCATGTAGGTCTGATCCGCGAGCGCAGGCGCCAAGCCGAACGCCGCGATCAGACCGAGTATCAGCACTAAGCGTTTCATTGGTAACCCCCCTTTCGAGCTCTTATACCCGAAGGATGGCAGCTTCTAAAACATCGAGCGCCTGGTTGTTCCGGTGAGATGTTGGGTAAAGACGCCCATATGGAGACCACGCCCTTCGCCACCAGCACACCAGCTCGCGCAGTGACCCCCGCCCCAAGTGCGGTCGTTCTAGGACTGCCCGAACCAAATGAGATCAGGCGCTTTGGATGGGTCGAACCATGGCTTGCGCGCGGCGCTGCGCCCAGCGCCCGGGGCTGGCGGTGGCTCGCCGATAACGAGTTCGATATCGCCGTCAACTTGCGCATGCGCAAAGAGAGCAAAGCTGCTTCCAAAGCCAATCCGCGCCTTCATTGCATCCACATCCCCGTCAAGAACAACTGTGCGCCGACGGATGAACAAGCATTACGCTGGCTGCAGATATGCAAAGCGAATCACCGGCGCAGCCGAATCTTCATCCACTGCGATTTGGGCGAAGGACGCACGTCGACATTTGTGGCGCTCTTTCAAATAGCGCAGATTTTGCCGCTCGATGAAGTGATCCGAGCGCAACAACGATACGGTTTCAAACCGGATACAGAAAACAAGCTGCAGGCGCGCTACCTCGCTGACTTCTCTCGGCGCGTGCAAAACAACGAGCTGCTAGTCCGTACCTAAATCCAGCCGTCGTATGATGGACTATGGCTGTTAGGGCGCTGGGGGCACTCGTCTTGTTTTCAGTAGACGTTGATCGCACGGTTACGTTCTACCGGGCACTCGGCGTGCAGTTCGAGATCGAGCAGCACGACGAAGGGGAGCCTCATTATGCTTGCGATTTAGACGGGACCCACTTCGCTATTTTCCCAGCACCCTCCGGAGCTGCCCCTCCATTCCGAAGTGGTGGCTGCACTTTTCCTGGATTCGTCGTTGAATCGGTGGCAGCATCGCTCGAAGCGGCGCGAGTGCTTGGAGCCAACGTCATCGAAGAGCCTAGCCCCTATCCATGGGGACTTCGAGCAGTACTTGAAGATCCGGACGGACGTCCGGTTGAGATATTCGAGCCCAAACCGCCCAATTAGACCCAGGCTACAGTAAGGCTTGGGGTTCGTTGTTGGCGGGAGCGCCTTCTTGTCGATCGCTTCTGATCACGACATCGATCTCATGAAGTTCGTGCTCGATTTCGAATCGCAAGCCTTCGGCGATCTCTTCGATCGAGGCGGCATTCTGCTTGATCGAGCTTGCCTTCTTGTTGATGTCTGCGAAGCGCTCGCAGGCTTTCTGAACGCGAGTGATGACCGAGGCGAGCTTGTTGGCGTCGAGTTTGGTTGAAAGCTCTTGCCGCCGTGTGAGCACTGCCATCGCTCTGGCAACCCGATAGCTGCTTTCGAGGTAGAAGTCAGCACGCTCAGGGTGGTCTAGATCCAGCCCCACCAGAATGTCGTTGTCAACGATTCGAACCGCACCCACCTCGACAGGGCAGCATTCTTGAGAGAAGACCATCACCCCGATGGCAGCGCCACGGTTCTCTCGCGCCTGCTTCAGTTCTTCAAGTGCGCTCCGAAGGGTATAGCCCTCTTTCTTTTTGGCTTCGATCACGATTCTCACGCCTGCCGCGCCCGAGTCCGAGGCAAGCGTGCTCAGATAATCACCCGTCTTGCGTCGGGCGGTGTTACCTGGGGTTGCGGTCAGATTCTCGCTGAGATCGCCCATCGAACGACAAACCTCAGCGAACCGATCGTACACGTCGGATTCGAAGTCGCGACCTTTTTGCGTTCCCCTGATCGCCTCCTCAGCTCGTCCGCGCTCTAGGCCGTGGAGCTCTTTCAAGTCCGCGAAGAACCGACCCATGTCGGATTTGATCTGTTCGATTTGCGCACTCATCGCACTCTGCAGCCGCGTCAAGGCCGAGTCGTTCTTGTCGAGGGAGAATTGCGAGAGGACGCCGGCAGCTGTTTCTTGCAACTTCGCATCCACCGACTTCTCAATGCGTTGCAACAGTCCCAAACTGTTCAGCGGATCGACGACCTTGCCGAACTCGCTTTCCGGGCCAACTTGGTCTCTCATTAATCCCGATAGTTCGCGCGAGAAGTCGCGCGTGTACTCCTCGAGGTTACGCTCCAACTCGCCGAACTTGCGATCCACGATGCTGGTATCAAGCGCTGGCGTGACCGATCGTAAGGCAATAACTCCGACCCGCAATGCTTCCAGCGCTTTGCCCTCGCGCTCCTCAGGAGGGAAACTTTGAAGGTAATCGATGACATCGGTATCTTCGATGTGCAATTGCAGAAGGAGAGAAGCTCCCGGTTTGCCAGGATTACAATCGCCGTTTAATACCTGCATGGGTCTTCCTCACGATCTTATTGACGCGGGCAGCAGGGACACGCCATCTAAAGTATAGCCTCGCCCTGCCCGCGAACATAAGCCGGGCGCATTTCAACCGGGTCATTTCCTGACACCCTGCCGCTACGAATGTCGGTGCATATGAAGCAAGAAGCTTATAATCGTTTGCTCCGCGAGCTCGACGCGAAGCGTTCCATCACGGTGAAGCGGGCGAAAGAGCTCTACGGCGCCGACTTCTCCGAGAGCACGTGGAAGCGCCTCAAAAAGACGCTCGAGCGCGTCCATGGCTGCAAGTTGACCTGGAGTGTAAAAACGAAGTCGTTCAAAGTACCTTCGACCTGGACGCTCTATCCGAGCATCGATCCCGGCAAGCGCGACCAGCTGGCCATCTTGCGAGCTGCGGCCGCACTCGTCGGGGCACCCTTGACCGATCAGATCAGCGCTTTCATCGACAAACTCGACCGCGAACTCGAGCAACGCGATCCCGAATCGCACGCGAAGTCTCCGCTGCGCCAGCCAGCGCCAAGAGCCGACAAGGACTTCTTCACAAGGCTCAACAGCATCGAAATGGCTATCCGGCGGCGCAACATCATCACGATCGGCTATCGGAAGTCGGCCGGCGGGAAGCTTGAGGAGCGGACCATAGCCCCCTACGAGATCCACAACCACGCAGGCCGTTTCTACGTTTGGGCCACGGACGAAGGAGGCATCAAACCCAAGTTCTTCGCGCTCGATCGGATCGAGAATCTGACCAGCGACGTCGACGATAGGTTCGACCGAGACCCGCGGTTGAGCCTGGACGAAGAGCTTCGTCATAGCTTTGGTATCTGGGTGGGTCCGGGCAGGCCGCAGACAATCGAAGTGGAGATCCGAGAGAACCGCGCTGCGGACGTCCGCGCTCGCCGTTGGCCTGCCGAGACGTCTTGTACGACTCTGGCTGACGGGCACGTGCGCATCACCTTCAGCGTGACCGACCCACGGGAGATCGTCGCCTGGGTCTTGAGCTTCGGTGGCGACGCGTGGATTCGCCAGCCAGCTGGTGCTGCGAAGCTCGCCTACGAGCTCGCGCAAAAGGCGGCCGCCAGCCACAAGTGGGCTCGAGACGTTCCCGAGGACGAGGGGCTCATGCGCTTTGATTGGGGCGTGGATGGGCTACCGCTCGAGCGCCGAGTTACAGCGCTTACTTCGAAAGCGCCGCCGCCGTGACGATGGCTGCCGCGAGTGCGAGTTTGTGATCCTTGTTCCATGGCGGCCCGACCTTTCGGCGCACTTCGAGAAAGTACGTGTCGAAGTTCTCGACGTGCAACGCCTCGCCGGCCGAGCCTAGCACCTCCTTGGCGTCATACCAATAGACAGGCACACCGCGCGCCTCGGCGGCGGACGCAAGAGCTTTGCGGTACATCACCCAGTCGGCAACGTTTCGTGCACGATAGTCCTTGATTCGTTCGGCAATCGTGGCTGGCAACTGTGGACAACTGCGAAGGGCGATGCCAAGGATCTGTGGGACCGCCGTGGCCACGGCCTCCAGCGCAAATACCGCATATTTCTTGGCTGAAATGCGAACCTGCCCAACCAGAGCCACGGCTCTGTCGATCGGGAGCAGCTGGCCTTCGTGATGATGAGGAAGACCCGGCAAGGCATCGTCCACAAGCTCCACGCGACGGCGATCGAGGAGCGTCCCATCGCGAGCCACCGTCACCAACACCGCCCAACCGCCGTGATCCGATACTCCGATGATGCCGCCGCTCTTCGACAAATTTCTTGCTCCCATCCAGCTTACTGACAGCCAAATTCTGACCCGGTCAAAATTTGAGCACCTTGGTGACCCCGGTGAGTTGCGCTAAAATTCGCAGTACCCTTACTGGAGGTGCTACCATGAACAACTCATTAGTCGAAGTCCCGCCACTCTTCTTCACGGCGCATTGCCAAGTGAGATATATCGAGCGCTTTTTGGATAAAGAAGCCGTCCGTGAGGCTCGCCGGGAGACAAAATCCGATGCCCTCATCCTTCAAGCGCTCATGGGCGAGTTTGCAGACGATTTGCGGCACTTCCGCCACGTCGTGCAGGTTGGGTACTTTAACACGATCCAGAAGGCTGGTCAGTTCGTCGAAGGCACGAGCTACCGTCTGAACCTCGGGCCCCTCTCAGTGGCCATTGAGGGGAACCTCTGCAAGACGACGATCTGCAAACACCATCCGCCCGCGCCTTCGGACCCCCAAGATGACTACCGTACCTCTGATGAGGTTAAAGAATCCGGCGAGCCTACGCCAGCCTGTCCTCAAATTGACGACGTGTCGTATCATCCAGGAACAACAGGTAGCAGCCCTTCAGTCCTCTCGTGAGCAGCACGCGGTAGACATTCTTTGCATAATCGACGAACTTCTCGCCCGCTCTCTTGACAACACTATCGTGGGACCGTGCTTTCTGGCCCTCCCATTTGTGGAGGGTGGGATTCCAGATCAGATCCTTTCCGAAGATGACGCCGACGTAGTCAAATTCAAAGCCTTGAGCAGTATAAATGCAGCCAATCTGGTCGATGCCACCCGGATCTGTTGCCCAGTATTGAGCTTTTGGAATCCCTCGTGCAAGCCGTGCCGCCTCCGGCTTTGCGTTCCACGGTCGTTGCCAACCACCAATCTCGACGTCGCTCTCTAGCGTACCATCCGATCGCGCGTTGGACCACGGCCAACAAAAACCAGCAACCATTCTGGCAGTACTTCCCTCTCGCTGCTTATTACGAATTAGAACCTCTAGATCTTCTGGCGTGTCGACAATTCGAAAATCGAAATCCTCATTGGAATCGTACATCAAACCGATTGATGCACGACCACCTATCTCCAGCAGGTCGTCTATCCATTGAACGAATCGATCAGAACCCGCACATCTGAATTGTGTGCTCAATCGTTCTCGAATGAGCTTCGCACCAAATATCGCTGCAGCATCTTGCACTAGATCGCTCGATCCTACTTCACCAGGTCGCACGACCTGTGCGTCATCAATGAAGAAGACGCTTGTTTTTGAGGCTTCAATGAGCTCGGCAATCTGGCTTCGATCAGAGCGGTGCTTCTTTCGAGTGAACCTGTTGTTGCTTGATTCCCGAATTCGGTGTGCCTCATCCATAATCAGAACATCGATCATCTCCGGGTCTGCTTCAGTGTAACTGTTGAAGTAGCGAAATTGGATTCCGGCTTTAGATCCTACAGCCTTACGCAGGTTGCCCGTGAATGCTCTTGATCCTGTGGCATACTGAGCATTTATCCCGTGGCGCGATAGCTCAGCCATGACGTTAATAGCTATGAGAGATTTTCCAGTGCCAGGCCCGCCATTAACCAGAACTACGGTTCTGTTTTTGGACCGAAGCGCTTTGCGTGCATACGTTTCAATTGTATTGAAAACGACAATTTGATCATCGAGAAGGACGTAGACCGGATCCCCCTTGACAATCTCCGCAACGTGCGCAAGCAATTTTTTGGACGGCTGGTACTTACTGTTGACAATCTTTTCAAGAACGGGTTGCCCCCCGCCGGCGCTCAAACGCTCGCGCAAGTATCTTGACAGCTCTTCGGCCTGATTCCCGGCAAACGCCGGAGTTTTTGAAAGTGTCCCCGCAAATCTCGAGTCATATATAGCCGACAGAGGATCGTATGGCATATTGTGCAGGTAGCAGCACGAAGAAAGCGCCACAGCACCCTCACCTCGGCTGAACGCTCCTACGGTGTTGGCGAGATACTCCTCATAGTGATTCGCCTGAACCGAGGGGTGCGCCGTTGATCTCTGTTGTCCACCCAAGAAGGTAACAACGCACTCATCAATCTCCGATCTGGCAACGCTTTGCCACTGTTTGAGTTCGATGACGACAGATTGCTCTCGCCCGTGATCGTCGCGGCCAGCAAGAAGGCAATCCAGCCGTGCAGATGTTAGCGGCAGGCGCATCTCGAGGATAATGCCGTGATCGAGCAGCTTTGAATAGTTTATTTGAAGTGCTAGAGCGCGGAAAGAGTTCTCCCAAGATCGAAGCTCCGAAATTGACGGAGGATAACCAAAATAGGATGACCAGCTTGACGCCAACATGGAGGCGACGCGGTTGAGCGTTGTATCTTCAACGAACTCCTTGGAGGTTCCACAGTACAGTTGCATTTTAGATCCTGTTTAGCGCAAGAGAGCGATCTTTTGCGCCAACTCGTTGCGGGGCACGAGGTTGCTATTTGACGCGACAACGAGCCCTATGCCCGCCTCTTCAAGCACCGTCGCCCCCCAGGAGGTTTCGCGATCGGGGGGACGACCGAACACAAGGATCGGCAACGCGCCTGCAACCTCTGATCGATATCGAGCACGGTAGTCCACTAGCTGACCGATCCCGTACCTCATTCGGTCAACTGCTCGCTGGGGATCGCTCAGGCTCTTCGCTTCTACTAGCAAACGCTGTCCGGCCGCTTCTATGAAGAGGTCGATGTTGTTGTTGAACCAAAATCTGCCACCCACTTTGTGCGTTTGTTCTGCAAAAAGTTTTAGTATGTTTTGATGGTCCGCACGAGCACGCTCTTGTAAGCTAGCAGATTCATAAACATCAATCACGCTATCACCGTGGGGCGTGTAACCCGCTCCGTGCGGGATCCGGTGGAGTTCACGAAGGCTATCTTTTGGAAAGTCGATGGGCTTGCCCAAGTATCCACTCATGTCTACTTCTTCAGTGCTCGGCATTTGCGAAATACCTACGAATACCACACCAGCTGCAGCTAGAATCCTGTGGTATGCGATTTGATCGATAACACGGACCGCGGACTGACTCTGCGGTGCATGATTTGTACCTGTTTCATAGTAGTTGCCTTGAGGATCCTTGAGTGCAACTGAAATTGGAAATCGCTCATAGCGGATAATCGGCGCGAAACGATGATCGATTCTGTCCGGGTCGGGCCATGGAAGACCAATCACTCCATGCCCACAGTATGTTTTCGAATCGGGTCAGGGTGTGGCTTCGCCAAGCGGAATAGTAGATGAACAGTTCGTACGGTTGGACGCGCTTGAAGTAAACCTGGGGATAATGATACAGCGAGCCTTCGGCGTCCGCGTATACGCGATCGGCCGGCGAAAAATGCTGGCTTAGAATCAGGGGCACAGCACAAGACTTTGCCCCCGGCAAGGAAGGACCCCGCCAAGCTCCGCCGGTATGGCTCACCCAAAATGAAGTTTTATGTTGCCGTGACGGACGATGCGTGGTTTAACAACCTTCGCGCGATGAGTCCTCCGCCAGAGGAAGTTAACTTCTGGACGGGATCCGCTGCTAATCACGAGCCTGGAACGCCATGGCTGTTCAAGCTCCACTCGCCCAACAATTTCATAGTTGGAGGAGGTTACTTTACTTACTATACCAAGATGCCGTTGGTTATCGTTTGGGACGCGTTCGGTCGGCTCAACGGCGTCGATTCATTGGATACTCTAAAGAAGGCGATCGGTCAGTACCGCGATGACTCAACGTCACTTACGACATCAATCGGATGTGCGGTCCTCTCGCAACCGTTCTTTTGGAGTCGCGATCAATGGCTTCCAGCACCTGAAGACTGGTCGCCCAACATCGTAACTCGGAAATCTTATGAGACCGAAGACGCCGTAGGCGCGGCAGTCTGGCGGACCGTGATGGATCGATTTCCAAAACCTGTTGCTCCATTGCGCAACAGCGTGACCGGTGGCTTCGGCAAGCCTCAGCTCGTGCGCCCTCGGCTGAACCAGGGAGCCTTTCGGCTCATGGTAACCGACGCTTATCATCGACGTTGTGCAGTGACCGGTGAGAAGGCATTGCCTGCTCTGGAGGCCGCACACATTATGCCGTTTGCCGAAGTTCAAACCCATGAGGTAAGTAACGGCCTATTACTGCGTGCGGATATCCACCGCTTGTTCGACCTCGGGTACGTGACTGTGGCGCCTGACTATCGCTTCCTGGTCAGCAAAGCGATCCGCGATGAGTTTACAAATGGTCGCGACTACTACGGTCTGAACGGCCGCACCATTGCATTACCTGAAACGCCTTCTACCGTTCCCGATCCAGCGCTACTTGAGAGACATATTTCCACAATATTCCGTGGATAGTCAGACAACTACGCTGCCACCGAGGCGGGCGCAGCCGCACGAAGGTTGGCAATCAATGCGCGGTTTGTGGTGACTTCTGCTGGTCTCGGACAGAAAGGAGCCTTTCTGTGACAGCTGCCACGTGGCTGCCCGCTTCGCCTTCAGTGCCAAATAACGCGGGTTTCATTGCCGGAACTCCAAGTAAATGTGCTTGTGACAAGTAATTGGCTGCCGACACAAAATGCTTTTGGAGTTCACTCGGTGATCTATCTGCGAGACCGGCGGCGGCATCGATCTGCTTTGCAGCTTCTCGAACATCCTCAACAGGCACAACCTCTTGGGCAATACTCGGGCCGGCAAGGGTCAGAGGACAGTCCCCGCGGGGTTGTCGTAACGTTAGTATGTCATCAAAGCGATTTGCGCTGCCATCCCTTTTTGTCAAGAAACTCCTTAGGTCGAATACCACCTTCAGCGTGGCCGCAAGAGAAGAATGATCGAGCACCTTCTTGACGATGGTTTGCTTTGGGATCAGCGGTGACACTAAGATCGCAGGAACACGAACGCCAAGCAAACTGAAATCGCATTCGGGCGATACACGCCCGTCGGGGTTGGCTGCAGGCCCTGGTGCTACGTGATCGTAGAACCCTCCATGCTCGTCCCACAGAACAAGAAGAAGTGAATTGTTCCATTGAGGGGAACTTCGAAGGGCCTCGTAGACCGCGGCTATCAGCTTCTCGCCCTCGACGACTCCATTGCACGGGTGCTCGTCGTTGGCGGGTTTCCCCAATTTTGTAAAGTAGCGAGGCTCAATAAATGAGTAGTTTGGTAAGCGCCCTTGGTTACAATCGCGAAAGAATGCTGAGACATTCTCAAAAAACCTCAAATACTTTAGGTTTCGAAGGTTACTTAACATTATTGACTGGGGCAGATCGGGTGAATGAAAATATATCCGCCAAGTCTTGCCAACGTCCGAGATATTCTCAAATATTGTCCTCATGTTATAGTCACGTGGGTTATTATCCGTGTAGCCAAGGCTCGTGCAAGCGTGTAAGAAGAATCTATTGGGCCACGTTGGTCCCGGCACTGATGAAAACCAGTGATCACAAAGAGCAAACTCCTTCGCCAAAGTCGAGAGCACGGGCAATTTTTTCGAAGCAAAACAGTCCATGACGCGGCGTGCGTCTTTCGCCTGCACTCCAGCAACTTGCCCGTAATCATATACGAAACCGTTGTTCATTGGCTGGGCATTTGGAGCTGGGCTTACTGATCCAAAAAGTTGAACCGCAACATCGCGGACGTCATGGTTCGCGTCGGGATCAAGGTCAGGAACATACGGAGCATTGTCCGATACAAGTTCCATCGGGCTCGCAGGGTCTGAAGGGTTGCGGTAGTTAAACTCTTCGCCGGTAAGACCGTCTATTCCGTATCCCGGTTCTTGCAGATAACCAGCAAGATGATCGAAGGAGCGATTCTCTAACATCAATACGACAACAGTATCCATCGACTAATTCCCTAATCGTCACGCTTCCTAGTTCAGATTGCGAGGGCCCCAAGCGTATTGTCGTCGCCATTGATTCGATCTAGATCGACATCGCCTGTGATCCCATCAATGCGACCATTACTTTCATGCTGCCAGATAACCCAATCACGCCAGCCACCTGGCAGGGTGGGCTCAGCGTCACCATTGTATTGAGCTAGCCAGAGGGGATGACCAGCAAAGGCATCACAACCATTCATCTTGCTGTTCCAAAAACCATAGGAGGTGTAAACAAGAATGTGTCGGCCACCAAGAGCTTGTTCGATGTGAGTCAGGAACGTTGACAAGACATGGACCAAATGCGTCACGTCTGATAGTCCATCGGTGACCTCAACATCCACCATGGGGACAAGATCACCTTTTTTCGGGTTAACTGTCTGCAAGAATATGTTAGCCTGAACCGCTGGATCGGTGTTAAAATGCAAAAAGTGATAGGCGCCACGCATGATCGAAGGTTGTTGTGCCAGGGCCCGCCAGTTTCGAGCAAACTCCGCGTCGACGCAAGTACTACCCTCAGTCGCTTTTACATATGCAAACTTGACGTTGCTGGACACAGCCACTGTAGCCCAATCTATTAGCCTTTGATAAACTGACACATCGACGCCGTTGATCGCATATTGCTGTGACACACCATTTGGCAAACCACCTTTAGCTGTCGCCATATCGTCCTGTCAACGCTCCTTTGAGCCGCAGGCCATCTGTCAGCTTCCAATCGAAAGCTATTTTTGCGGCCCAAACGTGAATCCGATGAACCACATTCCTCTGGAGGCGGTTATTGTCGGCACGGCCGCACCTACGGCGATCGGGTTATTTACATCATATCCGGGCTGCGGCGTCGCATATGGACCTACGAGGTACCCAGCCGTCACAAAAAGGTACTGAAACAAGCCCACGGATGGACCGATCCCGTAGGCGAGGTTAGCCTGACCCGAGACCGTGATGCCGGCTCCCGGGCTGAGATAGAAGCATGTTTCTGTGCTCACACATGCTAGCCTTAAATGCACCATGCCGAAATAAGCGGTATTCGAGCTGGTCCCAATTTGGACTGTCGCTGTCGGCGGGCTGCTTCCGTTTGTCGTTTGTGCCACAAAGTTTCGCTGAGGGAGAGTTGTAAAGATCACCCCGCCGCTAGCTGTAACCTCCATCGGACAGCTTGCTGTAGCGGTAAAACTCTGACTCTTGGTGGCATCGGAACGACTCGTCAGCGTTAGGGTAAAGGTTGTTGTCCGGCCACCCAGCCCTTGAAACGAACATGTCTCTCGCGACGTGCGTTGGAAGTCTCCCTGTGCTAGCGTGGCGTCTAGGTCTCCAAAAGCCGAGGTGACTTTAAGAGCGGACTTCTTGAAATCATCGACCGACTTTTTATCGGCGGCCGTGGCGCCAGTGTAAGCAATTAGATCCGCGTCCAACGTGCTCGAGCTCATTACGATCAGTATTTGCAAGTCGCTAACAACATATTTGTCGGCAAGGGAGACGGCGGGATCAATTGATGGGTTGCTGACGTAAGCTGAATTGATCGCTGTTGCAACAGCCGCTTGAAGTGTTTCGATATCCGCGGGCGTGGAAGAAAGTGTTGTCTTGGCGAGATTAAGATCACACTCAAATTTCTTCGCTGGATCACTTTGACCGCAGGCGTTCGAAATCGCTTTGAAAGCTGATACTGCCACTTTAGGGGGGGTGCCGCCTTGTGGTGGCGTGAACCCAGTTGGCGCATTGGGACCAGCAATATCGATGGCGTTCTTTTTGAGAGCGACGAAGTATGCAACTGGATTGATGCCCACGAAAGTCACCGAAGTAGGTGCTTGAAAAGTGTCCCCAACGCCAGCAAGGCTCGTGACGTTGACGTTGTCATCTGCTCCGGCCGGAGTTCCCAAGAAGATAAGAACGAATATAACCGATGATGCTATGGTTCTAGAGTGAGGTAGCATCTTTCGCCCTTTCAAGCCGAAGCTTTTTCGCAGCGCATGCGCTTAAGTGATCTTGTCGCCTGCCCGATAGGCAGGCGCATGTGAGCGCCACATCGAGCCCATTTTCACGACTCGATGCCCGCTAAGGTTGCGTGAGCGACCAACGCGTCGCTTAGATAAGGCTTGCCTGTAGAGCTCACCCCGCTGGATCTCGACCGCCTGGGCGAAGATAGCGCAGCCAGCGGCAAAGTCCGACAGACCCGAATCATTGCCCGATTGATGGCGCCAGACGACAGCCTTGCCTTCGAGCACCACTTTCCAGGCGTCGCACAGGCTCACGCCGAGGACTTCGGCCGTTTGCATGACGAGCTGGGGAGCTCCGTAGAGATTGTGCCGGATCGAGTCGATGTGCTTTTCAAGGTCTTGCGGAATGAGCTTCATGCGTCAGGCAAACTCCGATCGAGGCCACATGAGGCGAGTGGTGCAAATATGGACCGGACGGTCGCCGAGGGATCGAGACCTTGCCGTCCCCACAGGGCCGGCACTGGACCCCGCAAAAGTGGGCCCCAGCCTTCCCGGACCCTAAGTGCTAGGCTTTGGCTAAGCTCGTTACTTAGGAAGTTGCGGCGTATCGTCTTGAGCCGAACGCGTTGTATTCTGCGAATGAGCCTGGAGCTGCGTCATCATGGAACCGGCCGTGCTGCAAGCCGTGAGTGAGAGCACCGCGATAGCAATGATGGGCACGATGAAACGACGCGCCTTATCCATAGTGAAACCTCGCTTCAGATGAAAACGGGGACGAAGACCAAGCTGGACCCTAGCGTAAGCGAGGAAGCCCGCTCACTCACTAGTGGAACCCCTAGTCGTAAGCCCGGGACCCCGTGGATTTCATCTGCACCGCTCGTAGGCAGACACGGCGTGCTCGCCGTGCTGACCCAAGGCCAGCGACCGTGCACCATCATCTTTGGCGAACCGGGAATCGGGAAGACCCGGTTGCTGGCCGAGGTTCGCCAGCACCTCGGAGCAGACGCCTATAGCGTCGCTTGCCTGCCAACCAGGTCATCGATCCCGCTCGATCCGATCGTCGCTCTCGTTCGTGCAATGCACCGTTCGGGTCGCATC
Organism: Pseudomonadota bacterium; assembly: GCA_021325335.1. Classification (GTDB taxonomy): domain Bacteria; phylum Vulcanimicrobiota; class Vulcanimicrobiia; order Eremiobacterales; family Eremiobacteraceae; genus JAJPHJ01. The sequence goes on from JAJPHJ010000067.1 coordinate 46,841, forward strand.
GCGTCGGCGGAAGTCCGAGGCGTATCGGCATCCCCGGAGGGGGACCGCATCGTCTGGGCCTGCGAGGCGCTCGGCCATGCCGCCTCAGCCGACCCCCTCCATATACAAATCGATGACCTGCACGTCGCAGATGATCGCACGCTCGAGGCGGTGCGTTATTGCGTGGCGCGCCTGTGCGATCTGCCCATCACTTGGCAACTCGCTTCGCGGCGCAGCAATCCAGGCGTCCTGGATCTAGCCTCAGATCTCGAACGCGCAGCACTCGGGCGCGTCATCCATCTTGGTGGGCTCAAACTTGACGATCTGCGGACGCTTGCCACGCGGTTGCGTCCTCATGCCGATTTTGACGACGCACAGATCGCCGAACTCGCGCGACTCACCGGTGGCAACCCACTCTATGCGGAACTGCTGCTCGTCGCGCCGTTGTTGGGAAGCGGGTCCGCATCGAGCGATTTGCGACAAGCCCTTCGCAAGCGGATCCAAGCGTTGTCCAGCGAGACCCGTGGCCTCGCTGGGTGGCTCGCGGTGAATGGCGATGCCCTTTCCAGTACGGAACTGGCCGTCATCACGAAGCGCTCCCCGGGTCAAGTGGCTCACCAACTTGCAGAGTTGACCAATGAATCCGTCATAGAAGAGCACGACGGCTCATTCCGATTCCGACATGAGCTCTTGCGCGAAGCCTGCTACGAATTGTTGGACGAGAGCGAGCGCAAGCAGATGCACCTGTCGTTAGCCGCTCGCTGCAAGAATGATTGGAGTTACGCCGAGCACCTCCACGGTGCGGGCTTGTTCGATGAAGCAGCAGCGCGTTACAGAAAAATCGGCTGGGAGAGCCTCGATTGTCAGGCGCCGACAGAAGCGCTCACCGCTTTTGAAAGCGCACTCGAACGGAGCGAGCGCCTCTCGATCGCAGCGATCGAGTCCGCCGGAGGCCAAGCCGCAGCGCTACTCGCCTTGGGAAAGGTGAGCGAAGCTCAATCCGCATTCGGTCTCTTCGAGACCAACAGCCGGGATCTGCCCAAAGAGACTTGCGCAAGAGTCCGTACGGTGTATGCCGAGACGTTGTGGGACGTCACCGACGACGAGGGTGCTGCCCTGCCGATCGCGCGACAGGCGCTCGAGGACGCCCCCGCGGCGCCCGAGCTCATCCCTCGACTCCACTACATTATCGGCTCGATTGAAGAACGCGCGGGCAATCTCGCAGAGGCAAGCGAGATCCTCAATCGTGGAATAGCGATATGCGAACGTCCGCGCGATGACCGCGCACGCGTCCGCCTCGTAGGATGGCTGGGTGTGGTCTTGGCACGCTTGGGCAAGGTGCACGAGAGCCTTGCAATGCTTGCGGCCGTCGCGAACGAAGCCGAGAGGCTAGACCTTCCTGATGAACTCGCACGCTGCTGCGTGATCTTGTGTTATGTGGCCCACATGGCGGGCGATAAGCAGACCTACGAGCACTGGTGCCGAGTAGGTCTTAACGCGCACGGGCCTCGTTCCAAAGCCATCGAGGCAACGCTTCGTTCGAACCTCGCAACTGTTGCTATCAACCAGGGCCATCTAAAGGAAGCGCTTGGCTTGACCGTTGCCGCCGAGGCGTCCATCGTGGCGGCGAGGTCAAGCTTGCGCAACCGCCTGGTCTGTTCTCAAGCGCAGCTGTACGCGATGCTCGGAGACTTCGAAGCTGCCGTTCGAGTGCTTCAGGCGGCCCGGGATAGCTCGCTCACGAAAGCCGAGCGCAGGGCGACTGCCTTTACGTCGGGGTTCGTCGACGAACTGCGCGAGCGACATGACGACGCCATGGTGCACTACCGCGCGGTTATTGCAGACCGAGACCGGGCCGATCCGGGAGAAGTCTACGAAGTTCGGGCCTTGAGCGGTCTCGTACGGTTGACTGCACTGCGAGATGGTCCGACGAGCGCCGAAGCGGGTCTCGTCCAGCTGCGGGAAATAGCCGACCAGGGGTGGCCGATCGCCATGCGCTCACTGGATGAGGCCGAGGGCTGTCTCGCGCTTATCCGGGGGGATCCCCAAGGCGCGACCACGCTCCTCCAAGCGGCACGGCAATGCGAGTATCCTTTCTGGCGTGCGCATCTGGAGTTGCTGGTCGCGCGCCTGACTGAGGATCGGCAACTTTTCTTGGAAGTGATAGAAAGCTTTGACCTCATGGGCGCGCGGGTTGCGGCCGATCGAGCTCGAGGTCTGGCTCGAGCGCTCGGACTGAGGCCCGGACGCAAGCGTGAGATGCATGGCGCGCTTTCGTCGCGCGAAGAGTCGGTCGCGTTTCTCATAGGAAATGGAAAGACCAATGCGGAGATCGGCGAGATCTTGCACATCAGCAGCCGAACCGTTGAATACCACGTGGGCAACATCTTGAGCAAATGCGGGTTGCGCTCGCGCGTAGATATAGCGAGGTTGCTGGCCGCAGGGCAACCGTTAGGTCCCCCGGCCAGTGCCTGACACCTCAGGCAGTGCGCTTAGTCATTTTGCGGTCGGATGCACGCTCACTCGATAGCCCGCCGATAATACGGCGATCGTTGCTCTCGGTGTGAGAACGACGACGCGGCCGCTTGTCGGGCGCTTCTGTCGTTCCACGTATCCGGTCGGAGACCAGGCGAGGATCTGTTTTCCGAGGACGAGCCAGGCGCGGCCGTCGATTGCAATGTATGACCCGTCTGGCAGCGCGGCTGCGTGCTCTTCGTACGTCCGCTTCGCACGCGGGCCTGCACGCCTGTCGTCCTGAAGCTTGCGGTCGATGATATCGGCGCTCACCGGCGCGCCGTGGCAACGAACCCACAATTCGCGAAAGCGCTTGTAATCGACGTTGCGGCATTCCGCGCAGGGGCGATGGCCCGCCGCAAACGCCGTCGCTTCATCGAGAAAGAAGAGCTCGGTGTAGGAGTGCGGCCGCATGACGATCCGGTGCCGGCCGCGGAACTCTAACCGGCATACAAGCCAGTGCCGCACCTGCGAATATCGGATGACGCGCCGGGCTTCATCGTGGAGGATCCCGCGGTTGCCCATAACGAGACCGCGTCCCTCGAGAGCGACGATATCCCCAAAAGGAGTGACGCGGTTTTGCAGCGGCACGTGACCGGCTATTGCGGTTCTGCGCGCACCGTGCTGAGAATCTCGGGCACGAGGCTCTTGATGTAGTCGCTCCACACGGGATACTGGCCGTAGTTCGCCGCCGTTATCAAGAGCGTCATGTCCAGCTGGGGAAACACGAATAACAGTTGGCCGCCATTGCCGCCGGCGCTGATCGCTTTGATCTTCCGCGCGCCGATCGGATATTGGTAGAGGTGCCAACCCCACCCATAGTCGCCGATCTCCCCTTTTACGGTGCTACGTTTCGTCGCGACTTGCTGCAGCCACGCGCCGTCGATGATCGGCGTGCCGTTCCAGTGCCCACCGCTCAAGAACAACTGCCCGAACTTCAAGAAATCACGCGGGCGAAAGCGGTCTCCTCCGCCCATGTAGGCCTCATCCGAGGGCGGCGGCATGAGCCACATGGCGTAGCGCCCGAATTGCATGGGTCCAGCGAACCGCGATGCGAAGTATGCAGGCAGCCACTGCTGGGTCTGCTGCGCGACGATCGCTCCCAGCAGGTTGATCCCCGCGGTGCAATAGACGGCAAGCGTTCCCGGAGCCGCCTCCATGGGCAGATCGAGGGTGTACTTATACCAGTCCGGCTGCTTGGTCTGGGATTGCATGACGTCTTCATTGCCCGGTGAGTTGTCGTCGTTGTCGTCGCAAGCATAGCCGGACTGCATCGACATCAGATCGGCAATCGTCATGTTCCTTTTGAGACGATCGTTGTTGGCGACCGGCGCGTCGTTCTTCAGCAGATCGTAGACCCGCGACTGAGGGTTAAAGGTGGCACCAGGCTCCTCCATAGCACGACCCACGAGCAACGTCGTCACGCTCTTGCCGGCCGAGCGCATGTCGTGCAGCCCGTCTCTTTCGAATCCATTGAAGTAGGCATCGAGCACCAACTTGCCGTGGCGCGCGATGGTCAGGCTTTGGATGTACGGAGCGCGCAGCGATGTGGGCGCCTGGGCGGTGACGCTTTCGATGATCGAGACGAGCTGCGGCGTGTCGATGCCTTCGGTTTGCAGCGAGGCCACTTGCCATCCGTCATCGGTCTGTCGTGGGACCTGATACGCGTACGGCCCGACGTCGGAGCTTGTCCGATGCAAGACGAATGTGCCTGGAAGCGGATCGAAGTGGAAGCTCAGCGTGTCCGCTTGAGCATCGTACTGGCCGACGATGCTTTGCTGGCCTTGAGCCGCAAGCGTGACGGTGTTGCCGTCCACCGCGACCGCGCGAGGGCCGATACCGGCTCCGAAGTTCTGCTCGGGATTGCGAATGAACGCGGATAACGAACCGTCGGCTCGCGCTGTGATGTAGAGGTTCATGCTCATAATATCTTGGAGCGGCGTGGGCTCCTGCGCGCCCGGCGTCACCCACCGATAGGTGAGGGTGCCGGTCGGATCTTGAACCCACAGTCCCTCTCTCGCGCTGCCTTGGCCGGTTGGGTAATTTTGTTGGCCGGCCCACACACCCACAAGGTTCAGGGTCAATAACAACAAGGCGACAAGCATCTTTTGGCCTCCTACCCGGCGGAGAGTTCCAGGCGCCGTGCTGCGCCGCTTGCCTAAAGAGAGGCTTATTTTAGACGTTTACGACCAGGATTAACGGACGAGTTGCGCTGCGACTTGGCCCACCTGGGCGAGCGCCGCATCTCGTGCGTCGCGACCCGCAGGCGATTCGGCGAAATAAGCGGCGATCAACAATGGTTGGCGGTTTGGTGGCCGGGCGATTGCCACGTCATTGGTTTCGCCGTGGCCACCCGTCCCCGTCTTGTCACCCACGACCCAACTTGACGGCAATCCCGCGCGCAGACGTTGGGCACCAGTCGTGCTCGCGCGTAACCAATCCAGCAGCAGCGCTCGAGACGGCGCCGACAGCACGGAACCCACAAGAATCTCGTGCATGAGCGCCATCATCGCGGATGGCGTCGTGGTATCTCGTGCGTCGCCGGGAGTGGCTTCATTGAGATCGGGCTCGGTCCGGTCGAGCCGCGTCAGCGGATCTCCGAGTGTCCTAGCGTAGCGGGTGAATCCAGATGGTCCGCCGATCGCTCTCAGGATGAGGTTCCCCGCGGTATTGTCGCTTTGGCAAATCGCCGCACGACACAGAGCTCCCAAAGACATGGATCCGTCTGCCACGTGCGCGCTCGTGACGGGAGAGTAATCGAGCAAGTCGCGACGGCTGTATGTCACGCGTTCGCCAAGGTGGGTCAGGCCCTTGTCGACCCGCGCAAGCAGCGCGGCGACGGCGAACCACTTAAACGTGCTGCACAGCGCGAAACGCGCATGGGGTCGGCGTTCGACGCGCGCGCCGTCATCCGTATCCCAAATGACCACGCCGAGGCGGCCGCCGAAACGGCGTTCGATCGTAGCGAGCCGGTCTTGCGAGGTTGAGACCAACTGACCGGAAGGTCGCATAGCAAGCGACAGAACGCCGAGGACAAAGCCGCTTCGATTCATATGTTTGGCAGGCGCTCTGCGGGGAACATCACATGACAATCAGATCGCTCGCGCTTGAGCGACGAAGGAGCAGCTATGCCACTACCGCCGTCGGAGACCGTCGCGCTCATCGTCATCGCAATCCTGGTGGTCGTGCTCATCGTGATGCTTGCAGTCCGCGCCCAAAGAACGCGCCACCTTCGAGAACAGTTTGGTCCAGAATACGATCGGACCGTTGCAAATACCGCCGACAGGGCCAAGGCCGAAGCGGCGCTCAGCTCGCGAGAAAAAAAGCGCGAGCGCTTTCAAAGCCGCGAATTGGATCAGGCGGCGCTCAGGCGTTTCAAAGAGCAGTGGCGCGTGGTGCAGGTGCGCTTTGTCGACGATCCGAGCAACTCCGTGCGCGAAGCGGACGGGCTCGTCAATCAGGTGATGCTGCAACGGGGATATCCAATGGATACCTTCGATCAGCGTGCCTCCGACATCTCGGTCGACTACCCGCGGGTCGTCGAGAACTATCGCCAAGCTCATCAAATCTCGCTTGCAAACGATAGAGGCGAGGCTTCCACCGAGGACCTCCGGCGATCGCTCATCTACTATCGATCGCTTTTTGACGAATTGCTCGCGACACGCGATCAGAGCTTAAAGGAGACAGGCTAATGGACAAACCCGATGATCGCACTGACGTGGAAGAAACCGAGCGTTCGTCCGACGACGCACGCGCGACCGCGACCGCCGAACGCCGGAACGGGGACGTAAACCAAGGTCAATCCGAGGGACTGCTCGACGCTGGCCAAGCGCAAGACTACCGGGGCCGCTGGACCTCCATTCAGGCGGTATTCGTCGACGAGCCCAAGAAATCAGTCGAGCAAGCCGATGCACTCGTCGAGGAAGTGATGAAAAACTTGACGGATACATTCGGCCGCGAGCGCGGCAATCTCGAGCAACAGTGGTCGTCGGGCGAGGAAGTCTCAACCGAGCAGTTGCGGGTCGCCTTGCAGCGCTATCGCACATTCTTCGAACGGCTGTTGTCAGCCTAACCGAAGGCGAGGCGGACATGGCATCTCTCCGTTGGCTGGCGTCGATCGATGATGCACGCGCGCAGGCGGGCGCGGACAAAAAGCTCGTCCTGCTCGATTTTTTCAGCCCTACCTGAGGGGGTTGCAAAGCGCTGGATACCGTGACGTATCCACAAACCTTCGTCCAAGACATCATCAACGAATATTGCGTCCCCATCCAGATCAACAATAGCCTCGACGATAACAAGCCGATCGTCGAGCGGTTTCGCCACGTCTGGACTCCCGATCTGCGAATCCTCGACGACAGCGGTTACGAGCTGTATCGTTGGAACGGCTATCTTCCGCCAGCCGAGTTTGCAGCCCAGGTGCTCGCGGCGCTTGGCCATGCCCGGCTGCGCCTTCGGCAGTTTGAAGCCGCGGAAGCCCACTATGCCGACCTGCTGCGCCGCTTTCCGACCGCATTCGTGGCGCCCGAGGCGCAGTATTTCGCAGCCGTTACCGGCTACAGGAAAACCGGCGAGCCAAACGCCTTGCTGCACGGCTGGCACGAGTTAGAGAAGACCTACCCGAAGACGGAATGGGCGGCCAAACAGAATTTCGATTGACAACCCTTAGGTGAGAATCGGTCCGAGAGCGCGCAGTTGGATACGTGCGGTTTCAAGATCGACCGCTCCGGAAGTGACGGCGACGAGCAGCTCGGCGCGCTCGCGAGCTCGGATCGCGTAAAGCTCCGCAGCGATCGCGTGTGCGGCATCGCGCACCATTCTGATCTCGTCCGGCGCATAGCTCTCCCCATTCGTGCGGCGGCCGCACAAAAGCGCGCCGATCAACTGCCCTCGCACGACGAGCGCAAAAGCCACCGCATCGCTGCCGAGCGCGCTCGTGACATCGCCGAGATCGACTTGCAAGAGTCTCGCGCGCAGGCGCACGAAGGCGAGATCGTCGACGCCGACCGTTTGCGGCAAATTCGGCAAGCCCTGGTCTAACGCGAGCGCATACCCATCCTCGCGCCGTTCGTAGACCGCCGCTCCGGCCGCGTCGAGGGCAGCGGGGATCTCCGTCGTGGCCCGCTGCAAGAGGGCTTGTGCATTCTCGGTGTAGGCGGCTTCATCGGAAAGCTGTCGGAGCGCAAGGGCCGCCTGAAATTTTCGCCGGAATAGCGTGCGTTCGAGCGCTCCCTCAACCCGCTTGTGCAACGCGTTGAGCGAGAGACCGAGTCCGAGCGCGACCGCGATCTCGACGGCAAGACCGACGCCCCGGCTGACGGCGACTGCGTTAAGGACGTTTTCCACCAAGATGAAGATCCCGACGACCAGCGTCGTCAGCACCGTGTAGACGAGGGTCCGGTTGAGCACGAAGTTGACGTCGATGATCCTGTGCCGGAGGATTGCGTACGCACACCCGAGCGGAAAGATCATGACCGTGAGCCATTCGACACCGGAGAGATGGATCGGGTGGGGGACGATGCGATTGAAGAGATTGAGGAGCACGCCAAAGCGGCTGATGAGAAAGGCCCAGAACACCCAGCGAACGCGTTGACGCGCAAGGCCTGTGGTGCGCAGGTAGCTGAGCGCGAAGAACCCGATGATAACGAGCTGCGAGGCGCTGAAGAGCGCGTTGGCAACCCATGGCGCGACAGGAATGGCCGAACAGCCGGCTCGTGCCTGCGCTGTCGCGTTGATCGTATTGACGAGGAGCTCTGGCACGATCGTCACCAGCAAGAGCGCGCGTGTTATGGAGACTGCAGCGCGCGAAACCCCTGTGGCGATCGACTCCACGACCAGGTAGAGCATGAACGGCGAGTAGGTCCACAAAAAAGAAGTCAACGCGCCGCCGGCAAGGCGTCCGGTTATGCTGAACGCGCCCCACCACGCATCGGGCAGCGCAACGGCCACGCCGAGACACCAGATCCCCAAGACAAGCGACGCCCGATCGCGGCCGCGCAAGAGCACCAAAATACCGACCGCGAGAATGACAAGTTTGAATCCCAACTGCGCCAGGAATTTTGTGAGGCTGTCGGTGTGGCGGAATTGGTACGGAAGAGAAAGTCGTCGATCGCCGCGTTGCACGGACAGCACCGTTCGCTCGCCCGCATGCGCAGCTTGAGTCGGCGTCGCGTGAAAGACGGCCGCGATCCGAGCGCTTTCGTCCATTTGGGGCAGCAGCAACCTGTCGCCCTCTCGGAGACCTGCGGCGCGATCCGCATCGTCGACGGGCAGCAGTTGCAGCGAACATGCCGTGTCCTGGATCGAGCTAGGAGCCAAAGCGGCGCTCTGCGGCCACGACACCACCTCAGCGACCAACAAAGCAGTTGCGACGAGCGACAATGCCGCTGCCGCGACCAAGCGCAGGCTCATCGCAGGCCCAATTCTGGGGCCGCGGGCGAGTTCCTAAGGCCTGTCTGGGATTCTCAAGACTTTGTGCGCCCGGCTTCGGCCGCGCGATGGAGCAAAAGCTCGCGCTCGCGTCCGTTTCTGGTCAGCGAAGCCGCCCGCTCGAACTCAGCCCGGGCTTCTGCGAAGCGCCCGAGCTTTGCGAGAAAATCTCCGCGCGCCGCCGGCAAGTACGGGTAGTTGCGCAAGGATGGCTCCTCGACGAGAGCATCGGTGATCTCCAGGCCTGCGGCCGGCCCAAACGCCATGGCGACGGCGACCGCTCGATTGAGTTCCACGATCGGCGACGGCGTCAGCTGCGCGAGTGCATCGTAAAGCGCGACGATCCGCTCCCAGTCCGTCTCTTGTGCGCTGCCCGCGCGGGCATGGCAGGCGGCGATCGAGGCCTGCAGCGCATAGGGCCCGAGCGTCGTTCCGAGCGCCTCGGCGCGTTGCAGCGCCGCGAGACCGCGGCGTACGAGCAAGTGATTCCAACGCCCGCGGTCCTGCTCGAGCAGCGGCACGGCTTGGCCTGACGCGCCTGTTCGCGCGTGCACGCGCGATGCTTGGATTTCCATGAGCGCGACGAGACCGTGGACTTCGGGTTCGTCTGGAGTGAGCGCCGACAAGATGCGTCCGAGACGAAGCGCGTCCTCGCAGAGCGCGGGCCGCATCCAGTCGTCGCCAGCAGTTGCCGAGTAGCCCTCGTTGAAGATCAAGTAGATCACTTCGAGTACCGACGACAGTCGAGCGGCTCGTTCCGGTCCTTGCGGCGTCTCAAAAGGAACTCGCGCCTCGGACAGCGTTCGCTTGGCTCGCACAATGCGCTGCGCGATCGTGGAGGCGGGGACCAAGAAGGCGCGGGCGATCTCCTCTGTCGTCAAACCGCCGACGAGGCGTAGCGTGAGCGCGACTCGTGCTTCAAAAGGAAGCACCGGGTGGCAGGCGATGAACACGAGCCGCAAGAGATCGTCGTCGATGTCTTCGCCAAACGGATCGCCATGATCAGGCTCGGCAAGCGCCTGGCGTATTTCCAGATCGCGAATCAACTGTTCGTGCTTGCGCTCGAAGCGCTTGTCGCGACGAAACCAATCGATCGCTCGATGTTTCGCGGTGGCCATGAGCCAGGCGGCCGGTTTTTTCGGTACGCCCGACTCAGGCCATTGTTCGAGGGCGGCGACGAGCGCATCTCCGGCCAGTTCCTCGGCGAGACCGACGTCGCGCACGATCCGCGTGAGACCCGCGATCAGCTTGGCGGATTCGATCCGCCAGACCGCGTCGACCGCGTCGTGCGTGGCGCCCGTCTGGGCCGATCCATTAGGATGAGGCTTTTGCATTCTCCGCCATCTTCGGGCCTAGACGCTCCTCGCGTTTTCGAAGCTCAGGCGCGACTTCGTCACCGAAATCATCCGCCTCGAAGATCTGCCGGATTTCGAGCTCGACACCGCCGTCGAACAAGGGCGCGCGCTTCATCCACTCGATCGCCTCTTGTTTGGTTTTGGTCTGGATGATCCAAAAGCCGGCGATGATCTCTTTCGACTCCGTGAATGGGCCATCGATGACGGTACGCTTGGTACCCTCGAATCTGATGCGTGCGCCCTTCGATGTGGGTTGCAACCCGTCGCCGGCGAGCATCACGCCTGCCTTGACCAGTTCTTCATTGAACTTCCCCATTTCGGCAAACTGCTCGGCTGACGGCAACACGCCGGCTTCGCTGTTCTTGTCGCCCGGGACGATAACCATAAATCTCATGATTTCTCTCCTTCAAGTTGGGCTACTCGGGTAGCTCCTACCACCACGTCGAACGAGCGGGGCGTACTTCGACATGTCGCCCAAGAATTTTTTGCGCGAAGGTACCGGCTGGTTGCTTGTGGCGCCTTTTCAGTGGTAATCCGGACTCGAGACGCTCAACGTTATGGTGGCGATGCCGGTCGTCGCACCTGATGTTTGCTTGGTTGCAATGATGGTCGACCGGTCGTTTTTCAGCTCGCAGACTTGCGTCACGTGCGCGAACAAATAGAAAGGACCGGCTTTCTCATTGCTCGCGGCGTCGTACTCCCACGGGATGTCCACGGTTTCATGGCCGGGGGCAAAAGGCGGCGTCGCCGGCTGGCGGCCGGACCAAACGTCGTCCGGCTGCGCGAGCCGCCAGCCCTTGCCGGGGACGAGCGAGGACACCACTTCCGGGTTCTCCACAGGCTTGTGCGACAGTCCGTTCATCCACGAGTAGTAGCCTGAGGCGCTATAGATCGCGTCTTGCTCTCGCACCCCGATGTATTCGAAGGAGACCGTATCCGGTTGTAGATAGACGTTCGCTTCAAAGCCAATGTCGGGCCAACCCTGGTGATGGTGGATTTCCGTGCTCGGAATGCGCTCGAAATAAAGCCCGGTCGGCGCGATGACGTCAAACGTGATGCTGGCAGTCGCCGACGTCGCAGTATCGACGGCGACGATCGTTTCGTGTGCCGGGGTGATGCTTGCCGAGTAGATGCTTGTCTTGCCGCTCGGCGTGACGGTCCCTTCGCCGCCCGAAATCGTCCAATTCGCGTCCGCGCCGGAAAAGGTGAGCTTGACCTGCTCCCCGACCCCGACCGTCAGGCGCGTCCGGTCCGCTGGAGCGGTTGCGACGGTTTGCGAGGTGATGGTCGCATTCGGCGTCGGTGTTGGAGCCGGACCGTTGCCCGGTTGCGGCGCTTGCGTCAGCGGCTGCACAGACGGCGTTCCTGGATTGTTCACGACATTGCTGAAGGGCACGGGTGCGCCGCTGCCGGGCGGGCCTAGCCCGATCATGCGCGTGCTGCTCAGGTGCTGCGGATTGAGCACGCGCACCTGATAGGTGCCGGGCGTCGCATAATTCCCGCTCGTCACGAACCGCACGTAGACCTGATCGGAATAGCGGCTCCACGGTGTCTCGCCGGAGCCGCCCCGCTCGAGGGGGATCAAAGGGACGAGCTCGTGTGCGAGCTCGGCAAATGTCGGCGGCGGCTGCGCCATCTCTTCCCGCAGCGTCTCCATCTGAAGCACTGCTTGACCGGCCGGCCCGAGGCGGCCGAGCGCGCTTTCGAACGACGGCATCCCGGGGACTTTCCCCGCAACTTGCTCATACTGCGCTCGGATGCGCAGGTAGACGTCAGCACTGAGGTGCGATCGGAAATCAGGTATGACGCGATCGACGATGGCACGCTGCGGCGCCTGCATCTCGCTGTAGGCGAGCCCTGCTTGGATCTCCCACGATAGCACCTGTAACGCGTGGTGCTCGATTTGGTACGACGGCGCGCGTGCGTTGAGCGCGCGAAAGATATCGGCCGCGGAGCCGCGGAGCGCGGCGACCAGATAACGATGGCCGCTCGGGCTCCCGGCGTGCACTTGCATGCAGAAAACGTCGACCGTGAAGGCGTAGTCCCCAGGCGGCAAAGGCACGGTGCCGTCCTGAGAGCGGCGAAGCGACGCGGTGATGTCGGGGTTTCGCGGCGTCGCAAAAGGCGGTCCGGGCAGCTGGCTCGTAGGATAGGCGTCCGATGGCGAGACGACGACCGGCAATTGAGCACCGATCGTTTTTCCAAAAGACGATAGCGCAGCACGAACCGCGACATCCTGAGCGTTGCTGAACGGGTTGGGGAATAATGACTGCGCCCTGGTCGCCGGCGAGCCTGCGAGCGCAACCACGCAGGTCGCGATCCCCAACGACAAGATTGCTCGAACCGCTATCCCGAGCCGCATGATCCGCACCGCCAGACGTGGGCGCGCCGAGGTCTACGGCGCGCCCGGTCTTGCGAGGTTTCTACTTGTCTTCGAATCGAGGTCAGTGCGTCATCGCGGGCATGTCGGGGTGCGCGTACGTGAAGGTATAGCCGGTGGCCGGGCACTTCACGTTGGCATTGGTCGGGCTGAAAATACCGGCCGGATTGGGCTTCCACAGCCAGACGTGGAGATCGTAGTGGATGAGGTTCTTCGGCATCGCGGGATAGTGCCCGTACATGGGGCCGTAGAACTTGTGACCGAACAGCACCGGGGGCTGCATGCCTTTCGAATAGGGCATGAACCACTCGGCGCCGGTGAGGTGCAGCTTCCCGGCATCATCCTTTTCGTAGAGCAAGACCTGCGGCTTCGCGGGGTCGAGTTTGGGACCGACGAGCGCGAAGTTGACGAAGTGCACACCCATCGCTCCGGCCGGGTAGGGCATGCCGTTCATCGTGCCGCCTGAGGTGAAGTTGATGCATCCGACCGTGGAAAGATATCCATCGCGGATCGCGGCGAACGGGTCTTGGTATTTCTCCAGCGCGGTGCGCGCGGCTTGGAGCTGGGGCGTGAGCTGATCCGCGTTGACTCGGTCCGCGCATCCAGCGAAGAGCGCTGGCAACGCGAGGGCAGCGACGACCGCAAGGACGCGCGAAAGATGGGCAAGTCTCATGAGTACCGCCATTTCATACAGAGGGAAAAGTGAACGCGCATACGCGTTGGACTCGTACGTCCTTTGAACCTGCCGTGCGCGAGCGCATAAGCGTTCTAGCTCTCCCGCGATGCCTTCACCGGCGGGCGCGTGAAGCCGATGATCTCTAGTATGCGACTGTTTAAAATTGCGCGCACGCCTCTGTTGTGCGCGGTGCTCCTCGCGCTTGCAGCTTGCAGCTCGTCGTCAACCAATCCCAATCCGTCGCCGACGAACGTGCCTCCGCCTGCGTTGCTCGCCGAGTACAGCGTTCCCACCGCCGGCGCGATACCGGCATTCATCACGCGTGGGCCGGACGGAAACATGTGGATCACCGAAGACGCTGCCGCCAAGCTTGCGAAAATCACGACGTCAGGAACCTTCACGGAGTATCCGGTGCCGACGTCCGGTTCGGCCCCGCTCGGCATCGTCACGGGGCCGGACGGCAACCTCTGGTTCGTGGAACAAAACGGCAACAACGTGGGCCGGTCGACGACGAGCGGCACCATGATCGAATATCCGATTCCGACGGCGAACAGCGGGCCGATCGGCATCACCAATGGACCTGATGGCAATTTGTGGTTCACGGAGAGTGCGGGCAACAAGATCGGCCGCGTCACGCCCGGCGGCACGATCACCGAGTTCTCCATCCCGACGGCGTCGAGCCAGCCGACGGTGATCACGCAGGGTCCGGACGGCAATCTGTGGTTTGCAGAAGAAGCAGGGAACAACATCGGCAAGATCACGACCGCGGGAGCGATCACGGAATATCCGGTCCCAACCGCTGCGAGCGCGCCGGTCGGGATCGCTCAAGGTCCTGACGGCAATCTGTGGTTCACCGAGCTCAATGCCGATCGCATCGGGCGGATCACGACGAGCGGCACCGCTATGGACTTTCCGATCCCGACCGCAAACGCCGGTCCGTTCGCCATCACGAAGGGCGCCGACAACAATCTGTGGTTCGCGGAGTTCAACAACGCTGCGATCGCACGGATCACGACCGCCGGCGTGGTGACCGAATTCCCCGTCTTAGCGGCCGGGAGCCAGCCCGCGATCATCACCTCGGGGCCGAACGGCAACCTGTGGTTCACCGAGACTCAGGCCGACAAAGTCGGTAAATTCGCGCCGTAAGAGCTTAGCGTACGCCGGCCGCGGCCTGCACGGTCGCCAGCGGCTTCGACAGATCGTCGAGCAGTTCGGGGCCGACGATGGCGAGCGGCGTGGTGCCGTAGCACATGAGGCGGTCGTGAAAGTCCTGGAGCGAACCACGTGAGCCCATGGTCCGGAAATATTCGTGCTCGAGCAGATCGATCTGCTGGCGTCCGACGGTGTACGAAATGACGCCGCCAGGATCGAGCGCGATGCCGTCAACAGCGGCCTTGGCCGCAGCCGGACTGAAACCGGTCTGTTCCGCGAAATACGCCGCGGCCTGCGGCTCCGTCATCTCTCCGCTGGCGAGCTTCGCATCCACGATGGCGCGTGCGCCGCGGACACGCTCCCACTGCGCGACGTCGTAGCGCCCGTCGAGATGATCGCCGTAGAGGCCAAGAGCGACGAACATCTCCTCGCCGTAGTAGGCCCAACCTTCGGCGAAGGACGAACTGTCTTGGACCTTGCGCACGAGATCGGGATTGCGCCGCGCGATGGAGAGCTGGACGAAGTGACCTGGCATCGCCTCGTGAGCCGCAGTCGAGAGGATCCGGTCGCGATCGAAATCTTCGTTCGGATCCAGCCGCGCGGCCGCGTCTGCAAGCGACACGGGAGGTGTGATGAAGTAGAATCCGCTCGAGCTGCGGGCGAAGAGGCGCGGCGGATTCATCGATGCGCCGGGAGAGACGGGTTGCAGGAACTTCGGCGTTTCCACGACGTCGATGCGCCCGAGCCACGAGGGCACGTCGATCACCTTGTTGACGGTCACGAATTGGCGTAAGTATGCGATCTGCTTGCGATAGTAGGGGATGAGCGCGGGGCCACCGGGTGCGAGGCCGCCGCCGCTCGCCGGACCGAGCGGCGTGCCGTGCAGCCGGGCTAGGTGCAAGACCCAATAGGAGGTCGCCCATCCGTGCGCGAGCTCGTCCAACGCCATGGGTTCGATAGTAGCCGCCGAAAATGGCAACAACAGCTCGTCGTGGAGCATCGCGTCGTAGGCGCGTCTTCCCATCACGTAGTTCTCGGGCCACGTCGAGACGTGGGCATCGATGTAGGCTTTCTCCTGGGCGATGGCTGCGAGCGCCCCGTCGCGAGCCGCGGCGAAGCGCGCGAAGGCAGGCGGGCTCATCTGCGCTTTCGCCGCCGCCGTCAACGGGCCGCCGAAGAAATCCGGGGCACCAGCGAGTTCTGCGGACCCGACGCTGCTTTGCAGGCGGCCGGGGCTGGTGACAAGCGCATCGCCGGCGCGGATGTATGCAGGCGCGGCTTGCAAGCGCGAGGTGATATCGCTCCAGGCCGCGGCGACGTCGGCGCTCGTCGCGCCTTCCTGCCCCGCAATGGGCAGGTGCTGGAACTGGTTGTAAATCGCGTCGACGATCGCGATGCCTGGTCCCGAGTAATCTTTGTGACTCGTGCGGTAGAGCGTCAATTGCCGCTCCATCGTCGTCAAGTGCGCGCGCAGCAGGGTGGCGTCATCGCGCACCGATCGCGGTTCGCCCGCCAAGGGGATCGCGGCCAGCCGGGCTTGCCAGCCGTGGATGAGCCCAAGATCGCGCGACTCTTCGGCGGCCGACGGCGCGTCGAGCTTCCCATCGTAACCGGAGATGCCGAGCGAGGTCGCGACGATGGGGTGCAGCGCTGCCCACCGGAACGTCATGTCCTGGGCGAGCGATTGCAAGGCATTATAGGAAGAATCGGCCGCGAGCCCGCGCGAGGCGAACAGCGCGAGGGCGACGGCCAGGAGCGCGAGGCGGAGCACGAGGGTCACTGGCCGCATCGCCTAGCGCGCCCTGGCGGCCGCTGGCGCCTTGTTGCTTTTCTCAGCAAGGATATCCGCGAGCGCGGCCACCACCATGTCCACTTCTTGCGGCGTGTTGTAGTGGGCCAAACCGATGCGCACCACGCCATCCTCTTCGTCAAGGCCGAGACTGCGCGCCAGCTCCAAGGCGAAGTTGTGGCCCGACCAGACGAAAATGCCCCGCTGCGCGAGCGCGGAGGCGATCTCGGCCGAGCGGCGGGAGGCGTGCGTGAAAGATACGGTCGGCACGCGATGCTCCATGTGCGCGGCGTCGCTGATCCCGCGGATCTCGACCCCGGAAATGGCGAGCAAGCCGTCGATGAGCCTTTGTGTGAGTGCTGTTTCCCAAGCGGTGATCTGAGCGAAGGCGCTCTCGATGCGCGAGCGGCGGCTGTCCGACGCCGCGGCCGATTGGCCGAGCCACTCGAGGTACTCGACGGCTGCGATGGTCGCGGCGTATAGCTCGAGCTGCGGCGTGCCTACTTCGAAGCGGTCCGGCAGCGTGTCGGGGACGGGACGAACTTTGTAGGCATACATATCCTGCAAGAGGTCTTCTTTGCCCCACAACACGCCGACGTGCGGCCCGTAGATCTTGTATGCGGAACACGTCAGAAAATCGCAACCGAGCGAGGGCGCATCCACGAGACGGTGTGGCGCGAACTGCACCGCGTCAACGTACACGAGCGCTCCCGTTTTCTTGGCGCGCGCGGCGAGCGTGCGAACGTCGTTGATCGAGCCTGTGAGATTGCTGGCATAGTTCAGCGCGAGCAGCCGCGTGCGGTCCGAGAGTACCTCATCAAGCGCGTGCGGTTCGATGCGCCACGAATGCTTGTCGAAGGGCAACCAGCGCACCACCATGCCTCGTTCTTCGGCCATGGCAAGCCAAGGTGAGATGTTCCCCTCGTGATCCATTCGCGTCAGGATGATCTCGTCGCCCGGACGGAACTCGCGTCCCAGGCTGCGCGAAAACGTGTAAGTCAGCGCGGTCATGCTTTGGCCGATGGCGATCTCGCGTTCGCTTTGGCCTCCGAGCAGGTCGGCCAAGGCGCGGTACGCGCCGTAGAAGACCTCGTCCGCAGCTTTGCTCGAAGCGAAGGAGCCACCAAGATTGGCGTTGTCTTCAGTGAAGAAACGCGCGACCGCTTCGATGACCTGCCGCGGCACTTGCGTGCCGGCCGGGTTGTCGAGGTACACGCGCGGCCGTCCGGCGTCGCGCGTCGCTAGCGATGGGAATTCCGCGCGCACGCGGTCGATTGGGAAAAGGTTCATGCGTCGTGACTTATCGCGCCACGAGGCAAAACCTTTAGTTCAGTGACCCGCTTTGGTTCGCGTCGGGCACGGCGTGGGCGTCGGCGTGGGGCACGGCGTTTTCGTCGGCGTGGGCGTTGGTGTTGGGCACGGGGTCTTCGTTGGCGTCGCGGTAGGCGTCGGTGTCGGGGTTGCGGTCGGCGGGCCGGTCGGTGTCGGCGTTGGCGTCGGCGTGAACGTTGGATGGGAAGACGGCGTCGGCGTCGGGCCGGCCGGCAGAGGCGTTGAAGAACTTGAGTGACTGGCATCGATGAGCGCAACCGGTATCAAGAAGATCCACCACGGAAAGCGCGAGTGATGAGCCGCTGCCACAACGGGCGGCGTTGCAACGGGCGTCGCTTGGGCTACCTGCTGCGGCGTTTGCGCGAGCGGCGTGGGAATGAACGGCGCCGGCGTTATCCGCGCGACCGGACGCGGCGTGGATCTGAACGACTCGACCCCGGTTTTCGCAACGGTGGAGATGTTTCCGCAGATCTGAGGGACGTAGATGGTCGCATGGCGCATGCGGATGACCCACATGTAGGTGTGCGTGGGGACGGCGACGTCATGGACGACTTTCACGCGACCGTCATAGTACGCCATCGCGTCGAGACGGAAGGGCGCGGTCGTGACCATGTTTTGCGCGGAGCGCATGCCTTTTTCGAATGCAGCTCGATCGATCCCCAACATCGCGAGCGCCGCGCGTTCGCGTTCCGGATATTTCTGCGTCATCTCAAGGAACTGGGTGCGCGATTGTGTCGTCGGGAAGAGCGGTTGGGTGCCGAGCACTTGGATGTAGTGCGTGCTACCAAACGCCGGCAAGCCGATGCACATGCAGATAAAAATGACGAAGAAATATCTCATAACCTCACTTTATTGGGCGCGTCCGCGAACCGTCCTGCGCGAAACGCAGGTGCATGCGATATGAGGTAGTCGCTTTGGGTTCGGTGATTGAGACCTTCAGCGACCATCTACATGACCTATGTAGCGCGCGCAAATTTATTGGCGCGATATGCGAGGTGCGGAGAGCACGCGCCCGTGCAGGTAGCAACCAACCACATGATCGTTGACGAGGCCGCACGCCTGCATGAACGAGTAGCAGATCCCCGGGCCGACAAAGCCGAACCCTCGCTCGCGCAGCGCCTTACTCATCGCCTCGGATTCCTCCGTGGCGTAAGGTATGCGGCCTGCGCGAAAGCGATTGACCCGCGGCTTCCCGCCGACGAACGACCACAGATACCGATCGAGGCTGCCGTGCTCCCTGACGATTTCGGCGACGGCGCGTGCGTTGGAGACGGCCGCCATGATCTTGGCGCGGTTGCGCACGATTCCGGGCTCGCGCATCAGCCGCGCGATCTGCGGTGCCTTGAAGCGCGCCACGCGCACGGGGTCGAACCGGGCGAACGCTTTGCGGTAGTTCTCGCGCTTGCGCAGGATCGTGATCCACGAGAGCCCGGCTTGAGCGCCTTCGAGGATCAAGAACTCGAAGAGACGGCGATCGTCGTGAACGGGTCTTCCCCATTCGCGATCGTGGTAGGCGCGGTACAACGGATCGCCTTCGCTCCACGCGCAGCGTTGCGGCATCGAGCCGCTGGCTTTCGCTCGCGCTTAGGGCGCTCCCTCATCCTTCCACGCGACGAGGTGCCAGCCGTCGGGGCTTACGAGCGGCGAACCCGGAGGCGGGCAGGTCGAAAAGCGTGGATCCGACAGGAAGTTCTTCGCCCAGCCGGTCTTTTGCGTCGTGCCGGAAAAGGTGTAGGTCTCGCCATAGATGTTCTCGGCGAGGCTGCCGTACAGCGTCACCTTGCCATATAAGGGGATGTTCGCGGCGTCATCACGCGTGGTGAACGTGCCATCGTCCGTGGCCGCCGCGACCTCGCTCGCGTTCCCCGTGACGAGCGCCGCCTGGATCGTCAGATTGTACGGAATCGACTTGCTCTTATCGTCGATGTAGATGTCGTTGCCGTACAGGCCGAACGTATCGGAGCTCGTCGCGTCGGTCTGCGGATTGTCGTGTGCGATGACACTGTTGCTCACGTAGATGGCGTCGTTGGTCGTGCCGTCGTCGGGAACCGCAAGGGTATACGATCCATTATATGTCCCCGCGACGTCTTGGACATTGCCGGCATCGTAGACGATGCCACTATTGGAGTTCGTGCTGCCGGTCTGCGATGGCACGCCGGTGAAGGTCGTCGTCTTCTTTGTCGTCGCATCGGTGATGATCGTCGTGTTGGTCGTATAGTTCACGGCGACCGTCACAGGATCGACAATGCTGTTCTTATCGCCCGCGACAGGCGCAAACGACCACGTCATGGTGGAGGGTACGGCTCCCGCGGTCGACGACGTCATGGTGACGCCCGAATCGCCGAGGATGTAGATGCCAGAACTCAGGTTGCCGCCTGCACCGCCAGCGGGCTGTTGATTCATGTATACTGTGTTGCCGCTCTTGGGAGACGGGTAGCTCGAACCCCCAGGCGTGCCGTAGGCCGCGTTCGCCAGCTGGATGCTCGTCTGCGAGCCCGGATAGCTTTCGGTCTGACCGCCGACCGTGACTTTGGCGTAGCCCCCAGCGTCGACCGCGGCCCACGCAGGTCCGTTCGTCTGAGCAGGCTGGCTCGTCGAATTGCCGTCGTTGAACCACTTCACGGTATTGCCGGCAAAGGTGACCTGATCGTCGAAGATGGGCGTCTTTCCAACAATGTAATTCACGAGTTGGGGATCCGATGCACCGCCGGCGAGATAGACTGCTCCGTCGTAGTGGGAGAGGCCGCTGACCAAGTACACGCCGTCTGGATTGTTGTTGACCCACAATCCGTAATCGGAGAGCGTCGTCTGCGCTACCACGGCAGCGATCTCACGCTGATCTCCGGACGGCGAAGTGCCTATCGACTGGATGAGGTGTTGTTGCAAGCCGCACGAGGAAGCCGTCGCGAGCACCGTCGCCTTGTAGGTGCTCGTGCTGCCGTCCGGCGCGACGAGCGAGCCTACCCCGAGGCTGGTGTCACCCAGTTGCAGACCTTGGGTGAGTGCTTCGATGCCGCCGTCAGCCGCGTAGAGCGCGCGGTTGTCGTAGCCGGAAAACGCGACTTGGCGCAGTTCTGCCGGGATGACGGTCAGCAAGGAGCCGATCAAGATCACGAGGATCACCATGATAAAGAGCACCGTGACGAGCGCGGCGCCGCGCGCATGGACCGGAAATGTTCTCACGGCGCATCACCGGGGCTGCTGTTCGTCTTGTAATAACTGATGAAGACGCTCGACGCAACCGTGAACGGAGGCGATGACACCTCAGCGCGATGCTTTGGTGCCACGGTGAGCGTCACCTGATACTCGTCGAAGCTTACAGGGAACACGGCGAAGGCGGTGACGTCATGCTCCAGGACGTTTGCCGGACCACCGTTGACGGAGCGTGTGATCGTGTCGTTGACGGGGTTCCAGGCGATCGTGACCGCGTCGAAGGGCGGATTCGTGAAATTCGCAGCGTTGAGAGAGTCGGCTTCGGTGAAGCTCACGGAAGGCACGGGCGTCGCGGCCCCGACGCTCGGTGTGACCGGAGAGGAGACCGGGATTCCCGTCGCGCCCGGCAGGGGCATGGCCTGACGAAGATCGTCCATCACTTTCGTCATCGCGATGCGCGCTTGTGTCTCGGCAGACAGATCGGTCATCGTCTTCTCATTGTGGCGGACCGTTTGGATGAAGATGGCCGTCGTCAAGGTGAGCACGAGACTGATGATGCCGACCGTGATAAGGGCTTCGACGATCGAGACCCCGCGATCCGAGACGCGTCCCTTCATGTCTGTCGCACCACGCCCATCACGATGTAACGCTCGGTCTGGTGATTGCCGCCCGTGTAATACACTTCGACGGTGAGATGCGCAAGCGCGCCAGATTTTGGGTCGGCCACGGCCAGCCAGTTAAGGAGCAGTTGGCAGACGCATTCGCGATCACGATCGAGCACCGGTGCGGCGGCGATACGCCGATGGTATCGTTGTATCCAACCCAGCAGTGCGGGCACGAACCGGAGGTGTATTCGGCGCCCCAAAACGCAGGGTCGCGTCGCATCCATTCGAGGATCTCATTAGCGGAGGAGATCACTTGCGTGTGCGTGGCGGCTTTGTTCTCGCCGTCCGTCGCGACGATCATCGCGCCGCCCCAGGCCAAGAACAACGCCACGAGGATCGTCGTCGCTAAGAGCGCCTCGATGAGCGAAAAGCCTGCTTGCGAACGAGCGTAAGGCGTCGATCTACGACGATTCATGACCACTGTTCTTCGGCGCGTCCTCGCGCGCTCCCCAAGTGGACGTTAGGTCGTTCGAACGGTTACGCTGCGGCGAAGAACTCGGCGAGTGTTATGCGATCATATAGTGCCGCTGCACGAGAAAAAGAAAGAGACCCGCTGTTGACCTCCTGCGCACGGTGGCCGATCAATCGGGTCTTCCGCAGATATCCTAGCATGCGGTGGGCCGCCGGGAATTGATCGCGCGCACAGCCGGCTTCGAAAAAGCTCCCAAACCCGCTGGGACTTCCTTCCCAAGAAACGCTCGGGCGCTATTCCGGCGATGAGAGCGACGCCGTTTGAACGACGCGCTCTCCGTGGTAACCGAACGCGGTCACGTTGACCGACAACGGGCCGTGGTAACCGCGCGGAAGATGTAAGACCGCTTGCGCACCCGTGCCGCGGATAGCATGGCTGGCGATGATCTTGCCGGTGAAGTCGACGAGCTCCACGCGCGCGCTTGCCTGCGCCGAACCGTCCCATGCGACGCTCACCGCCCGTCCTCCGGGTTCGTACGCCGCCTCGACGCCGGAAAGCGCCACGACCTGATTGCGGTCGATCGGCGGCTGGGCTGCCGGCTGTGGATGCGCTTGGGAAGGGGCGGTCCGGGTTGCAGGCGGCGTCGCGTGGCGGGCGACCGCCGGAGTCACCGTAGTCGGCGACAATGCGGCGGCGCCCACCGACGTCCATGCCGGGTTTGCCGCGGGGGGATGAAGCGCGCTCTTCGCGTGCGCTTTAGCCGGGGTCACCCGCGAACCCAGCGCAGGGGTCAATTTCAAGGGACTCACCGAGATCGGAGAATCGTCTGCCTGGTGGCCAGGCGGTCGAAGGAAGAAGAATCCCGCGAGCACGAGCGCGACGACGGCGAATGCGATCGTGACGACGGTGGCGACCGGCGAGCGCCGACCCGGAGGAGCCGTGCGCACATCGTCAGCGAGCTTCGTCGTCGCGCGCGCGGTCGGTGGAGCGACCACGGACTGTTCGAGCCGGCGCAGTTCGACCAGCTCTTCGTATTTGAGCTGACCCGGAGTCTTTTCCAAAAAGTCGTTGCGGCGTTCCGGTGCGGTCGCGACGACGATGCGCGCTTGACGATCTTCAGGGTTGAGGTACTGCGCCAAGCGCTGCTCGAGCCGTTCCCACGCAATGACCGCCGCGCGCCGTCCCTCGGTCACCGGTACGAACGCTTCGATCGAGCGCGGATGGTTCCACCCGGACATGTCGCGCACAGCGCGGTTCCATTGCACCGGGATGTCGAACGCGGACGTTTCACCGGGTGCAAGCGTGATGGTCTTACGCTCGGGAAATCGCAGCGCAGGATGAGGAGTGAAGTCAACCTCAAACCGTCGCGGCGTCGAGCTACGGCTGACGAGCGTGCACCACAGCTTCAAGCCGATGAGCGCCTGGTCGACCATCACGTCGTCTTTGAGTTCGAGCGACAGATTGCAATCGACGCTATCCGCCGCTACGATCTCCTGCGTGAACGCTCCGAGATCGTTGCCTTGCACGTCGCGAAACGAAAGCGCCAGCTGACCCTGGCCGTCGGGCGACCACGTCGCGAGAAAGAGGACGTCGGCAACGCGCGAATGGCGGGGCGGAATGGTCATGATCCCGGGCGAGACCGACGCTGCGGGCGGCTGTTCGACGCGCAGATGCGCCTCGACCGGGGTGTCAGTCTCATTGCGGATCTCGATCTGGCGCGTCGAAGCCACGCCTGGTACCAAGATCCAGCGTTGCGTGCGATCGCTCGGAAATGCGGTCAACGAGGTGGGCATGACGACTGCGCCTCTAGTATAGCGAAAGTCTAGAAGTAAGTAAAAGGGGCCTTCGACGCCGGCGCACTAAAACCGCGTCACACTCTCCGCTGACGGGAAGGGGCGCACACATGGGCGGCCTATCGCGGTACGGTTTCCTCCTTCTTATGTGGGTGGCGCTCGCCGGGGTGCCGGCGGCGCTGTCGGCGGCGGACGGGAGCAAACCCGAGGGTCTCGTGGCGAGCCTGCGGTCCCGCATCCATCACGTCTTTATCATCTATCAAGAAAACCGCTCGTTCGATTCGTACTTCGGCACCTTCCCCGGCGCGGACAATCTGGCGTCCGAGGAAGCGCGGGCTCACGGTTTCAGCCAGTACGACCCCATCGGCAACCAATGGATCTCCCCGTTCCGCCTCGCCGATCCGGACCTGGCGGACGCAGACCACTCGCGGCCGGCTCTGTACGCTAAGGCGGACGGCGGCAAGATGGACCTCTACGTGGCGGCCGAGGAAGGCCGCATGCTGCGCTCGGGCGCGAAGCTTGCGGACGCGCAACGCGTCGGCATGTTGACCATGGAGCACGAGGACTGCGACACCGTTCCCTTCCTTTGGAAGTACGCGAAGACGTTTGCTTTGTACGACCATATCTTCCAAGCGATGTACGGGCCGTCGACGCCGGGGAACATCGACCTAGTCGCCGCGCAGACCGGGCAGACGCAATGGGCGCGCCATCCATCGGAAGCCACGGGCGACGCCGATGACGGACCGGGCGTGCCGGTCGTCGACGATTTGTATCCCGCTTTCGGCCCTTACCACAACGGCGAACCTAAGAGCAAACAAGTGGATCTCACGTTCGCGAACCTTTTCCTCACGTTGAGCGGCGTTTCGGCGACGTCTGCGGTCATCGACAACGGCGATGTGAAAGAAGATATCGCTGCGCTCGCGGGCTCCGGCAATGCTCCGGTTCCGTGGGGCTGGTATCAAGAGGGCTTCAAAGATGATGGCAGCGGCACGTACCCAGCCTACGTCACTCACCACAACGCTGCGCAGTTCTTCGGATACGTGCGGCTCAATCAAAGCCTGTGGAGCAACGTCCACGATTTGACCGAGCTACTGCCCGCCATTCAATCAGGCGCGCTGCCGGATCGCGGGGTGTACTTCATCAAGGGTGGGTACAAAAATCCGTTCGGCTGGCAGCCCGCGAACCCGGATCCGCAGGTGCGCAAGACCTTCCTGGGCGATGACGACCACCCGGGCTATTCGGATTCGCATCTCTCCGAAGCGATGGTCGCGACCTTCGTCAACGCCATCGCCCAAAGCAAGTACTGGAACGATTCGGCGATCGTGATCCTGTGGGACGACTCGGAAGGTTATTACGACCACGTGCCGCCGCCGGTGTTTGAAACCTGTCCGGACGCGCGTCCGTGCGGGGATGGCCCGCGCGTGCCGCTGATCCTCATCTCTCCCTACGCGCGTTCAGGCGCGATCATCTCCGATCCGGGAGATCATGCATCGTTTGCAAAGTTCTTGGGTGCGGTCTTCGACTTGCCGGCGCTCGCGTCGCTGCCCGATGAGAAACCGTATCTTCCCAAAGGACCGCGCGACGCGAATGCGGCGATCACCGATCTCACCGGCGGCTTTGACCCATCGCGGCTAGCCGGGACCACGCCCCCCATCGCGGCATCGCAGGCGGAGATCCCAAAATCGGCAGTGACGACGTTCCCACCGCCGATGAGCTGCAAGAGTCTCGGGATCGCACCCGTGAGCGTGCCCGGCGGGATGGCGGCCCCACCCGCAGGCTTCAGCCCCCGTTTGTGAGGCGCGAATAAATTCGCGCCTACTACATTGAGGGCGCGCTTTTTTGCGCGTTGTCAGATGCCCGCGTACCATTCATAGCCCTGGTCTTCCCAATAGCCGCCATTGCCGCTCCCCAAAGACGCAAAGCTCGCGACGAGTTCGATGCGCTTGAGGTACTTCGCGCTCTTGTACCCGAGTTGCGTAGGAACTTTGAGCCGCAGCGGCGCTCCGTTTTTGATGGGCACGGGCGCATCGTTGAGATCGTACGCGATGAGCGCTTGCGGGTGGGCGGCTTGCACGAGCGAGAGCGACTCGTAATACGGAATGCCCATGACGTCCGAGTCGAGGCTGTGGAAGATGACGTATTGCGCGAGCGGCTTCACGCCCACGTCTGCGAGCAGATCGGAGAGGCGCACCCCGCTCCACTTCCCGATCACGCTCCAACCTTCGACGCAGTCGTGTCGCGTGATCTGTGCCTGCTTCGCAAATTTCGTGCGCAACGTGGCCAGGTCGTAGGACCTGGGCCGCTCCACCAACCCCTCGACTTGCAGCCCATAGCCGCGCCAGCCGTCCTTTGCCCACTGCGCGTATTGCGCCGTGGAGGGCGGATCGAACCCGTTGGCGCGGAAATTGGGCGAGATGTCCTGCGGCCCGTACTCTTGGGCGAGCGGCTGGCCCGCGCCGAGCAGCGCGAGATCGAGCCGCTCCGGCGCGAGCAAGACCTTGTGGAACGTCTCGTTGTTGTTGAGCGCGGTTGCCAGGCGCGCGCAGCCGCTCAGCGTGGTCGCGGTAACCACGCTGAGGAAAGCCCGGCGGTCGAGCCTCATTGCGGTTGCTTCCTTTCCACTACCAGCCATCCCGTGATCATCGAGCGGAGGTTGTTGACAAGGCCGGTCAGCGCCACCATGAGCAGATGGACGACAAAAAATGCCATGAGCGCGAGCATTGCGGCGAAGTGCCAAATACGGGCGAACTGGCGCCCGCCGAAAAGCTGGGGCAGCCAATGCGCGTGGGCGTCGAGTGCCGGCGAGAGCGCCATCCCGGAGAGAATTATTATCGGCGCGACGATGAAGACGATGCCGAAGTAGCTTAGCTTCTGTAAGGGATTGAGGTGCGGCGTCGCGGCTACGCGCCAAGGCACGAGATGTTCGCGCAGCGTGCGCGGAAAAGCCCGGAAGTCGGCGCGGTTCGGCCAGAGCGCAAGAGCACAGCGCGCGTAAAATATCGCGCATAGCACGAATATCCACGCGAAGAAGATATGCCAGCGCCGCCCGTCCGCGAGATCTTGATACGCGGGGATCGTCAAGTATGACGGAAACGCACGAGCCGTCATGCCGCCCATGCCGTCCGGTCCGAATCCCAAGACGCCCGTGGTGTTCGCGCGCCAAGGCCCGATCTGGACGTACCCCAGGTCTTGAGCGGTGGGCGAGAGCGTCGCGCCGATGCTGAGCACGGGATGATTGAAGCGCGAAGCATCCGAGGCGTAGAGCGCGGGATGCGCGTTGAAAATCTGCATCCCGCTCATAGCGAGCACGATGAGCGCAAGCGCGGTCACCCAGTGCGTCACTCGGACGAGCAGCGGGTGCCGATAAACGCGCGCCTTCGAAATTTTCATGTCATCTCTGTGCCGAACACCTATGTGGAAGTACGCCGGCGCTGGTCGAGCGGATGAAAGTGCGGAGGCATTTTCCGACGATTTGTCGCAGGACCTGTCCCACGAGTCTCATTTAGCC
>JAJPHJ010000126.1 GCA_021325335.1 Pseudomonadota bacterium
CGCGGCGCATGGCTCCCTGGGGTGTGCGAGAACTCGTCTTGTGATTGATCCAACACGATCACAAGAGGGAGCTCCGCTCCGAGCCCACTTGTGCAAGCCCTCCACGTTGAGGGAAGCCTTCCGGGGCCGGGTGAGCACCCAACCTGCACGGCGCGGGTTCTAATCCCTGGCGGGTAACGGCACTTTGGGGAAACCTGCAGATGGCCCGGTCGCACGACCGGGCCATCTGATTTCGTGTGCCTGCTTCTTTATGGCTTGGGTGGCATGGTGCGCAGCCATGCCACGGCCCGAGCGACAGCGGGACGCTCGGCCTCGGTGCCCCGGTATTCTAATGAAAGGAAACCACGGTACGCAACCTCACGGAGAAACGTGAGCGCCGCGATGTAGTCGACGGATTCCTCGGCTCCAAAGGTGTCGGGCGCCTTCATCGGCACGACCACGATCACCGCGCTCGAGAGCGCTTCCGCCCACGCGTCGCGGCCATCCGCTGCGAGCATGCTCGCGTCGGGAGCAAGCCGCAGCCAAGCCGAGTCACATTCTTTTTGGATGCGTTTCGCCTCGCTCGGGTCGACCACGAGGGAACCCGACCGCGGTTCGAGCGCGAGCGTGACATTCAGGTCCTTGGCGGCGACGCACGCGCTCTTCAGACCACGGATGGTTTCGCGCCAGGCCACAGCCTGCGAGCCCGCCGCGTCTGCAAGAGCGCAACGCACGAGCGGGGCGCCGAGGCCGTCCGCGACCTCGAGCGTGCGCCGCAGTGCTTCCACGCCCTCATCGATCGTCGCTGCGTCGAACAGGATGTCGTGCTGCAACCCGGCCACCGTCAGAGAGCGGTCCACGCAGAGTTTCTTGAGCTGGGCGACGTAGTCTGCATCGAGACGCGGAAAATGAGCGATAGCGAATTCAACGCCGTCGAGCTCGAGCTCGTTTGCGCACAGGTCGACCCATTCCAGTTGGGTGAGATCGCCCGCGGCGAGCATCCGATCGTACGAATGCGAATTGCAACAGACCTTCATGCGATATCGAAGGCCGGACGAATGCGTCGCGCGTTCAACGAGCCGCTGTTCTGCCTTAGGCGGCTCAACCCTCCGGGGTCCACGACGGCATGAGTTTCATCCTCTGTGTCGGCGAGGCGCTCATCGATCTCGTCGCACAATCGCATCTCGCAGACGTCGGGTCGAGCGAGCTGTTCCGGCGCGCGGCGGGGGGTGCCGTGGCCAACGTGGCGGTCGGCATCGCACGGCTCGGTGGCGCGTCGCACTTCGCGGGGACGATCTCGAGCGACGCGTTCGGCCGGTATCTCGTGCGCACGCTCGCGCACGAAGGGGTCAATGTGGACGGCGTGCGCACCGTCGACGACGCGACGACGCTTGCTTTTGTCGCACGCGGCGAGCACGGCGAGCGCGATTTTCTCTTCATGAGAAATCCCGGTGCGGATAGCCGCTTGGACGTCGCCGACATCGATGCACGGCAACTCTCGCGCGCCCGCGTGCTGCACTTCGGCGGCGTGTTGCTGTCCACGGAGCCTGCACGGTCCGCGTGTCTTGGTGCCGCGTCGGCTGCATTGCGCGCCGGCGCCCTGGTCAGTTTCGATGCGAACGTCCGGACGCGGCTGTGGCGCTCGCCGGAAGAAATGCGCAGCGTGACGCTCGCCGGCTGCGCGCGGGCGACGCTCGTCAAACTCTCAGAAGACGACGCGCGCGAGCTTTGGGCCGGTTCGACGGACGCGAGCGTGCTCTTGAGCGAGACCACTCGCGTCGTCATTCTCACCTGCGGCGAGCGCGGCGCGACGACGTGGACGCGAAGGGGAGAGAAATTCGATACCGCAGCGCCGGTGGTCGAGGCGATCGACACCACCGGAGCAGGCGATGCGGCCACGGCGGGAATCCTCTTCCGCCTTCTCCATATGAACGATCCGTTCGCGCCGGCCGCGCTCGAGGATGCCGTTCGTTACGGGTGCGCTGCTGGCGCGCTGGCCTGCCTTCGCGAGGGAGCGATTCCATCATTGCCGACCGCGGCCGCAGTGGAAGCGCTGCTGGCCAGGTCGGCCCAAGCGGGCCGGGGAAAGTCAGAGCGGTGACCACTCCCGCGCTGCTCGTGTTCATCTGCGCGCACAACGCATGCCGGAGCGCGATCGCAGAGGTCATCGCAACAGCCGAGGCGTCGCGTCGCGGGCTGCCGCTCGAAGTGCAAAGCGCGGGAACGCACGCGCTGCCCGGGTATGCAGCGGCCTCCATCGCCCAAGCCACGATCAGTGAGATCGGTTTGTCCCTCGAACGCCACCGCTCGAAGCCCGCGAACGCGGACTTGATCTCGCGTGCTGCGCTCGTCGTAACCATGACCGACGCGCAACGGGAGATGCTGCACACGGTTTTTCCGAAGGACCGGGAGAAAGTCGTGAGCTTTGACGACCTCACGCGCCAGGGCGACGTGCCCGATCCGATCGGCGGCGAGGCAGAAGAAGTGCGGGCCGTCCGCGACATGCTGCAGGCCTCGATGCCGACCATCTTCACCGAACTCGAACACCGCGTCAAGTCGGGCTCGAAGCCCACGTAGCAAGGC
>JAJPHJ010000063.1 GCA_021325335.1 Pseudomonadota bacterium
GCCCGAAACACAGCTGCCCCTGGATACTTCGCCGCCGTGCCGAGCATTTCTTCGATTGCCATGAGCCGATTGTATTTTTCCACCCGGTCGCTGCGCGACAGCGATCCGGTTTTGATCTGACCTGCGTTGAGTCCGACGGCGATGTCGGCTATCGTCGTGTCTCCCGTTTCGCCCGAGCGGTGGGATATGACCGCGTTGTAGTTCGCCGATTGCGCGAGCCGTACCGTGTCGATCGTCTCGGACAGCGTGCCGATCTGGTTGACCTTCACTAAAATCGCGTTGCCCACTTTTTCGTCGATGCCGCGCTGCAAGAATTCGACGTTGGTGACGAAGATGTCGTCGCCGACGAGTTGCAACCGGCTGCCCAGGCGTGCGGTGAGCTCTTTCCACCCGGCCCAATCGTCCTCGGCAAGCCCATCTTCGATGCTGACGATGGGATAGGCGTTTGCCAACCGGTCGTAGAGATCGATCATGCCGGAAGCTGCGAGCGCCGGTTCGCCGACAACCGCCTGATAGGCGCCGTTGTCGCAAAACTCGCTCGCGGCAGGGTCGAGCGCAAACGCGACATCGATACCTGGCTTATATCCTGCGGCGTTGATTGCATCCATCATGAGGCTCAGCGCTTCTTCGATGTGGCGTAACGGTGGCGCATAGCCGCCTTCATCGCCGACCGTTGTCGGATAGCCCTTCTTCTTGAGCACTGTGGCAAGCGCGTGAAACACCTCAGAGCCGTAGCGCACCGCTTCTTTGAAGCTTGGAGCGCCGAGCGGCACGATCATGCACTCCTGGAATTGCAGCGCGCCCTCTGCATGTTTGCCGCCGTTGATGACGTTCATCATGGGCACGGGCAACGTCCGCGCGTCGCTGCCGCCGATGTACGTGAACAGCTGCATGCTCTTGCAGTGTGCCGCGGCATGCGCCGCTGCGAGCGAAACGCCCAGGATTGCGTTTGCGCCGAGCTTTGATTTGTTCTTGCTCCCGTCGAGCTTGATCAGGCAGTCGTCGAGCCCTCGTTGATCGCACACCGGCATGCCGACGATAGCTTCCCGGATCGTTCCGTTCACGTTACCGACCGCATGCAGGACGCCTTTGCCGCCGTAGCGCTTGGGATCGCCGTCTCGCAGTTCGACGGCTTCGTGCACGCCGGTAGACGCGCCCGAGGGTACTTCGGCCTCGCCCATGACACCGCTGGACGTGGTCAGCATCACCGCAATCGTCGGGTTGCCACGCGAATCCAGAATCTCGCGCGCGTGCACGTCGGCGATCGTCGGCTCGGAAGCGTCCGCGCTCACGATTCGAAGATCCACGGGTCCGATGCGCGCTCGTAGCCGAGCAGTTCATCGGCTTTGAAAAAGAGCGACACCTCACGCGCTGCGCTGGCCGTGCTATCCGAGCCGTGCACCAGGTTGCGGCCGATCGATGCGCCGAGATCTCCGCGAATGGACCCGGGAGCCGCGTTCGCGGGATTCGTCGCGCCGATCATCGTTCGCGCTAGCTCGATCGCCCCCGGACCTTCGACCACCATGGCGACGATCGGGCAGGTCGTAATGTATTCGACCAGCCCGTTGAAGAACGGCTTGCCGGCGTGCTCCTTGTAGTGCTCTTGCGCCAGCGCCGTGCTCACGCGCATGAGTTTTAAGCCTGCGATGCGCAGCCCACGGCGCTCGAAGCGAGCGACAATCTCGCCGACGAGGCCACGTTGAAGGGCATCCGGCTTTGCCAGGATGAGCGTTCGTTCCATGCGGTGGGGTTTGCCCGCAAGTTTCGGAGGTTCCTGGAAATGGGAAGGGGCGACTTTCCAGTCGCCCCCTACATATGTCGTGTCGGTCCTCGCGTGTGTCGTTGTCGCGTGTTGTGTCGGGAAGGATCAGGGTTGTACGAAGACACTCCCTGCCATCACGAACTCTCGGTGCGCCCGCTGCGAGTGCAAGAGATCGCGCGACCCGCTCTTCGGAGCAATCCATGCGCACACGACGATGACGGGCAATGCCCGCGCCCAGATGGTGAGGCGCTCCTCGTAGCGCTCGACGCTGGCTTCGTCGAAGCAGAGATCCTCGCGCTCGGGATGAGCGAGTATTCGAACGTGCGGCCAGCTCGCGTTGCGGATCATCTGCACGAGCGCGTCGTATTGTTCGATCTGACGATGGTGGTCCAAGCGATCCTTGCCGTCGAACCACGCGAAGCACAGCTGGCGTCGCTTCATGATCGTGTCGAGATCGAAGCCCTCTTCGCGCACGACTCTTTCGTAAAAGGCGCGCTGTGCAGGATCGGCGACGAGCATGACCGCTTGGTTGGAGCGGATGGCGTTGCCGATGAACTTGCGAGCGAACGACACGTACTCGTCCATGTCGGCCATGATGACGAGCGCGTGACGACCGCGGCTGAAGGAGGCGCCCTCCAAACCCAAGTCGAGGGGCTGGAAGCCCGCCGGCCGCTCTTCCAATTTCTCGCGGATGAGGGCGAGCGAATAGCCCCGGCTCTTGAGCCGGTTTATCTCCTCGACTCTGGCGACTGCTGCGGTCTCGTCGAACAGGTTTGTGCGGCCGGAGACGGAGTCTACTCCTAACAGGCCGCATTCGCCGTACTTGCGAAGGGTCGGGACCGAAACGCCGAGTTTATGCGCCAGTTCTTTGATCGTGACTTTGCGGGGGGTGCCCCAGTGATGGTCGCTGTCGGACCGTTCCTCCGCGAGGCTGTGCAGTGTCATCTAGCCTTTGATTCTCCTCGATGCGGCTATTGGATCTAGCGACGCTCACAAGTCTCGTGTCCGCGCTGCCGCGATTTGGCACGTTCTCATATTCCGCCAGCATTAAGTCCACCAACGCCGTGGCTCTCGAACGGCTCTATAGTAATGACGCTTTTGGCATATCATTTGTTACGGAGACCCAGACCCAAGGTCGCGGCAGAGCGGGACGTTCCTGGGAATCGCCTGCGGGATCGGGCATCTACGCGTCCACCATTCTGCCGGCGGAGCTCTCCGCTGCGGCCTTGCCGGCCGTGGGTTTTTGGGCATCTCTCGCCGTCAGGGAGGCCTGCCTTTGCGAGACCGGCCTTGGCCTCGAGCTCAAGTGGCCGAATGATCTCTTGTGGCAAGGCCGCAAGTGCGTTGGCATCCTCAGTCAGGGGCGTTGGAACGGCGACGCCGCTCGCGTAGTGGTGGGAGTCGGCATCAACGTCAACCGGCCGCGCGAAGTCGATCCGTCTATCGCGGAGCGAGCGATTTGGCTGTCAGAGGGCGCTGGAAAAGAGCTTGACCGCACTGCGCTGCTGGGCCGATTGCTGTCCATCTACGAGCGCGACTTTGACCGCTTGTGCAGCGAGCCAGAGCGCGTGATCGAGGGTTGGTCCCGGGTCGCCAAGCTCGAGGGAACCCACGTCGCCGTCAAAGCGAGCGACGGAAGCGTACTGCATGCGGGAACCGTTCAATCGATCGCGCATGACGGAGCACTCGTCTTGCTTACCGCATCGGGAGCGCAGCGAGTCACGCTCGGGGATGTCGAGGCTCTGGCGAACTAAGAAGAACTCGTAGCTTTCGCCGCTTTGATGTCCTGGCCGTTTTGGTGAAGGATCAGGTCTTGCACGGCTCCGCTTGCATCGCGTTCGAAATCGATCTGCGCGTTGACGATCTTGTAATAGAAATGATCCTTCGCGGACGCGAAGACGGGTTCGGACGGCTGCCCCGTGAGCTGCACCGCGAGCTGTGCACCTGAGAGCGTCACCGAGAACTGCAAGCCCTCACCCGCCGTGTACGTGCCGACGTAACTCGCGAGAGTCGGCAGATCGAGGCTGACGGTGGGCGGAAATGATGCCGATGCTTCGGGCGGCGGTTTCATCCCAGCGCGCGCCGCCACCAAATTGGTGCCGTTTTGATGCAAGACGAGCGCGTTGATCTTGCCGTCGGCATCGCGGGTGAAATCGATCTGCGCGTCCACCACGCGATAATAGAAGTGGTCTTTCGACGACGGATAGATGTTGGCGAAGTCTTGACCCGTGAGTTGCACCTGCACCGTGCTCCCCGCTAGCCTGACCGTGAAGGTCAGATCCTGTCCCTGCCACGCTTTGTACGTTCCGACGTACTGTTTCAACACTGCCACGTCGAGGTGCGCCGGCTGCTGCGGTTGCGCCATGGCGAGGGCGGGGTCGACCGCATGCATGGCGACATCAGCCACCGTGGAAAAACCTCCGTTCGTGAGCACGACTGCGCCTGAGCTGCGATCGGGTGAGACGGCGACCCACGCGTGATAACCGGCCGTATCGCCTCCATGGTGGATGATGCCCGTGGCGTCGCTCGTCCACCAGACGAGCCCGATGTGGTTGCCGGGGAGCGTATCGCGAGGCTGTTGCGCGAAGAGGCATGCGTCGGCGAGTGTACCCTGCCCCAGGTTGCAGCGCAGGTACTTCATCATGTCGGCAAGCGACGAGCGAATTGCTCCGGCGGGTGCGATGGCTTGGAATGTCCACGGTTCTGCGTTATTCCCATCCGCATCGTGACCTTGGGCGACATAGGGGCGCAGCTGCGGCGTGGTCACGACGGTGGTGTCATCCATGTGCAGCGGTGCCAAGACCCGATCGCGCAACAGGGTGGCGTACGAAGTGCCAGCACGGTTGGCGAGCGCGTCGCCGAGCAATCCGATACCGAGGTTCGAGTATTCGAAGCTCTGGCCCGGATCGCGCGTGAGCTTGTAGGAGTTGAGAAATGCGTACAAGTCAGCCAGCGTGTAATCGGCGTAGGGGTTGTCTTGGTCCGCGGGCTTCAGATTTGACGGGAGCCGCGGCAGTCCGGAATGCTGCGTCGCCAGATTCAGCAGGGTGATTTGCTTGCTGCCGCGCGATGGCGCCGTCACGGCCGCCGGCAGATATTTCGAGACCGGATCGTCGAGGGAAACGCTTCCGTCGAGCACCATACTCGCGAGGATCGTCGCCGTGAACGTCTTCGTGACCGAACCGATTTCGAACAAGGTATGCTCGTCGAGCGGCCGGCTGGTACCGGAAGAGCCGGCTTTATAGACTGTCACCACGCCGTGATTGATGATCCCGACGATGATGCCGACGCCGGGTTGCCCTGCCACGCGCTGATCAAGCGCCGCTTGAAAATCTTTGCCGAGTAATGGGGACGGTTGCGGCGTCGGCGACGCGCCGGCCGCAACCGGGGCTAAGGCGAACATGACCCAAAGGCAAAGCAAGCACCAGCGCTTCATGGAGCCTGACGATTAGGCTGGGCGGCCCGACAGACCTGGTGGCGCGAATAAATTCGCGCCGCTACATTTCTGAA